>NZ_JCACKR010000076.1:0-2549 GCF_059505485.1 Stenomitos rutilans | reverse complement strand
TAAAAGTAGCGGTCTCCCTACTTTACTCGACCCACCATTCTTTGACGCACTACCAGAACTACTTATTCTCATAAACAAAGTGTAAGGTATAGGTCTTACGCTTCTCTCTGTGTTTGCAAAAAAAGGAAACGTACACTTGAAGCTAGGTTCGAGTCTTTTCGGTTTAATGTACTAATATCAAAAAGGCTCAAAATTTTTAATTTTGTTTGTGGTCTTTTTTCTGTCTCTTTTGTCGCTTTAAAGTTAACGTTTAAACACGCACTAAGAGCAAGCCTTATGGCAACTGAGATTAATCAATTTGATATAGCGCTTGCGGCTATATCAGAGATGGAAAGATTTAAAGATCTAGAAATAGAAAAATTGGCTATAAGGCTAGAAACTGAAAAAGCTGAGCTTGCTAGCATCCGAGAAACAAAACGAATTTTTTTGGGAACTCGTGGCAACACTCAGATTGATGAGCTGGCATTATCCAGAAATGCTGTCGTAGAGTCATCAGATCGTCGGGGCACCCCTGAAAGCTGGCTTCACCCGCAATACAAGCTCTTGGGATCAAGAAAAGCGATCAAACAAATCCTAGAAGAGAGAAAAGCACCCGTTGAGATCGAAGATCTTGTAGAAGTGCTTTATGACACAAAATCAGAAGACGAGTTCAAACGCGCTAGAAACTCATTGTCTGCTGGGTTGCGTAGAGGATTTGAAGAGGGGGCATGGAAAAAATTAGGACGTAGCTTTTACGCTGCAAACTCTGTTGACTCCACCAGTAGTGCTGTAGATCGCATCAGCACAACACATCTTGGATTGACGCAAAATCAAGACGATAAACCAGAACAAGAACAACCGACTCCTGAAGGTCATATTCAGGAGTCGGTTGTTTGATTTATGAGGATTAGTGCAAATGACGCATACAGCAAAAGCGGCTAGACCACCGCCTAACCGCTTCTGATGTTATCTACTTTTGACCGAGTGTGGCGTAACTGGTAAACGCATCCGATTCGCAGTCGGACGGGTTAGGGAGTGTAGGCTCCAGCCTTAAGGGTTCAAGTCCCTTCACTCGGACGATTCAATGGGGGATGATTCCCGTCCCTCCATTTTAACTTAGCTTGTGCATCTAGAACACTCGTAGTTAATTTGGAGAAGTAATATGTCTGGAAAGTTTGACGGTTTGCAAGAAAAAGCACTAGTTGATGCTGACGACGAGACAATTTATTTAGGAAGCATCCCTTTAGATGTTTTTCAGATTCCTGAACAGCCTTACCGCTTAAGCAAAAAAGAGATATTAGAAATTATTGGGCAGCATAAAAACTGGTTGAGCAGGTTACCCAACCACGCTCCTGAAGCTTTAAAAGCCCTACAGAGTAAAGGATTCACAGGTTACCTTGTCAAGGTTAAAGTCAAGCTTGAACGCGGATCTACACGAGCTGACACTTTAAGCATCCCTGACGCGATGCGCATTTGGGGGTACTTTGCTAGACACGGCAACACTATTGCTGTCGATATTCTTGAAGCTTGTGGGGTTGAAGCCATTGAACGGCGTGCTGACAAAGCTTTTGGTGTGAAACGAACAGAAGAAGAATACAATCAACGTTTTGCTGTCAGGATGGATTTACGCAAAAACAAATTTCAAGCTTTTGCTAAAGAGATCGCGGTTTGGGAGCGTCGAAGAGGTATCTACAGAACTTGCGAGGGGAAGCGGTGGTTTCAAGATGCTCACGATCAGATCAACTTGAGATTGCAGGATCTAAAGTCTAGACAAATTAAACGTGCAAATAATTTACCTGATTGGGCGCTTATTCGAGATCATTTTGAAGCCCCTGTTTTAGTCGATTACTCCTCTATTAGCCAGTTGTCTGCTAATTTTCTTAGAATGGGTGCTAGAGACCCTGTTGAAGCCGTTAATCTAGCGTGTGACTGCTATTTACCTGATAGCTATGTTGCAATGCCAGTTACGGTTGTTGAGAATATCCAGAAAGTAGGACAGCGCCTAGCAAAAATGAAGAAGCAAGCTTCATAAAACACATTCTGGCTCGAAGTCGCTCAACTAGCTTCGAGCCAGAATGTTTTGAAAACACATCAAACACAATTTATGCCTAACAACTCACCTGAAGATACGCATAACAGCAGCGCCAGTGAAGAATCAGAAGCTTTTAAGTCGGCAGTCCGAAAGCTGATGCAAGTGCCTCACCAAGAACTAAAAGAGAAACTTGTAGAAGCAGAAGCGAAAAAGGACGATCACGCTTCCAAGTCACCCCCGGATGAGGGCGATCGTCCTGCTGAAAAATCTTAGTTCTCTTCCCGTTCGCCTTCTTTCTCGGTCAGTTTTTTGTAAGTCAATCTACGACCTGGCATTGCTCCTGTGGCTTTCAGGAAGCGCTCAGAGTCGTTACCGTCGCGGTTGTTAAACCGGAAGCTTTGCTCATCCAAGTAGCGGAACAAGTGAAACGGCTCGACCGAGACGTAAGTTCCCTTAATCGTGCGCTTGAGTAGTGTCCAGAAGCTGACTGCCTGACAAAACTTTTCTAATTGAGGGTAGAACCAGGTTTACAAACAAT
>NZ_JCACKR010000075.1:0-2589 GCF_059505485.1 Stenomitos rutilans | reverse complement strand
AAGGGTTACGGCTCCCTTAATTTTAATTATGAAGATGTCAAATTAACTCTATAAGGTGGTTGGAGTGTTTTGAAAGCTTGGAAAGCCGATGAGTCAGACTAGTGTGAACTATCAGCAGCAGTTACATCCGTGGTGCATTGTCCGACTCCTGCCAAATTTGAAACAGCTCATAGTCGTTCGTTGCCGTCGTCGAGGCGATGCGGAAGCACATCTCAAACTGCTGCATCAGCAAACTGCCGCTGCTTTCACCATCATCTTTGATCCATCTCCTCACGTAGACGAATCATGAACGAACCAACTGAAATGAATGCGCTGACCCCGCTCCAGAAAGCAGAGTTTGCGGCTCGTCGCTTTGCCGCCTTGCAATACAGAGACTGTAGTGCCTGGAGTGTCACCCTGCGGAAAACCTATGGCGTGCGATCGCTGTTCAAAGACCTCAAAAGTGATCTTGCCCAAGCTCTTGTAGTCGAGAAAACCAATGAGCCGATCCGGTAGTCCATTCACGTCACACATGAGGGTGGAATGACTCAGTTCACTGCCAAGGAAGTTTACCTGATCGCTCAATCTTTGCAGTCAGACGTTTAGCGCTCAGAGTACTACCAGGAAGCCACTATGCCACTCTTTCTCATTACCAGTTTGTATGACGAAGGCATCTCCCCAAACCTCTTTCGAGTGGTAGAGGCAGAATCTAAACAGGCGATCGCGCAGCACATGCTGGCGCATCCAGAGCGATGGGACTATTTCCTCTACCGTTGTTTTCATGAGGAGCAGTGGGAGTCAACCCTCACACCCGAGCAATTGCTGGAGCGCATTGAGCGGACGCATGTGGATGGCGATTCGGTGGCGCAACTGAGGATCAGTGAAATCGCCATTCAAGCGCTAGATGAAGTAGACTCCAAACCCTCTTTTCAGCAGGGCACACTGTTTTCGGATTTTGGTTAAGGGCTATGCAGCAGTACTTGCTTCAGCTTGTCTTCCGTGAGTTTGGGCTACAGGTTATCGAGCAGCGCTCGCCGCTTGTCTTGCCACAGCCTGTGCCTTACCAGCCGTTGGGCGATCGTCTGGAAGGCATGACCGCTCTGATCCATGTCCACACGAATGAAAAGACACGCGCTGAATTGCTCGTTGCGCCCATCCTGCTACACCTGGTAGTGCTCTATCCATTGCACCTTGCTTGCGGGCCAGCGTTCGATGCGTGTTCGACTCAGGGCTTGAGTGGCACAATCGATCACGTTGTGAGTCGGGCAACAGCGTCGCGCTCGCCCCTTGCTTCTGACATCACAGCGATCGTGGAGACCAAGTCAACGGAGCGCGGTTTCTCTCACTGCTTGGTACAGATGGTAGCGGCACAACAGTGTAACGACCAGCCCAGCGTTGTTTATGGTGTTGTCACCACCAGGTTAATCTGGCGCTTCCTCAAGTTGGAAGAAACTACGGTCACGATCGATCTGACCGCCTATCCGCTGTTGCCCCTCGAGCCACTGCTCGCCCTGCTGGTGCCCATGCTCCATAAGCGCGTCGTTTGAAAAGAAGCATCCACCATGAATGCAGCACACACAAATCAACTCTTTGAGGACTTTCCAGCGCTTTATGCGGGTAGGCATCTGCCCGTCACCGTAAACTTGATGTCCTTGGGTTTCGACTGTGGCGATGGTTGGTTTGAGTTGCTGTACGACTTGTCTCAACAATTGCAGCAGTACAACCTTGAACATCCTGAAGCCACAGTGACTGTAGTACAGGTCAAGGAGAAATTTGGGAGCTTACGATTCTATGTTGATCAGCCCAGCTTGGCAGTTGAGGCCGCGATCGCAACAGCAGCACTGAAGTCGTTGCAGACATGCGCACTTACAGGGCGACCGGGAAGGTTGCATCAACACAACGGTTACTATCAAACGCTGTGCTCTGAGAAGGCACATGAGTTGGGCTTTGAGCTTGTCCAGAGGGAAGGCAAGGAATCGTCGTGAAAAACCTGCGTCACGATCAATGGTGGAGTTAGGTTATACGCCTCAACTGCGCTACCGTGAATGGCAGCAGGCAGACGGTCAGCGTGAGCTTAGGCTCTATGCCTTGCTGCGATATGAACAGCATGATTTCAACTGTCCGGTCGATCGTGACTATTTGTCTGATGCCTTGGAGTCACTCTGGCAGAGAATCGTGCCTAGTACAGCCGTTCATTTAAGTAAGGGCTAACCCGCCAAAGCAAAGGATAGCGCTCGCTGAGGCAGATTCGTCGTCATTTTGCGTGAATTTCTAGCATAGAAGCCTTTGAGCATCGCCCTTTCGCAATGGTCAACTGGTAGGGTTTTCCCAAGCTGCCTCGGGAAGGCTAAAACGCTTGCCTGCGAGGGCGCTGCAAAGCTCATCACCTGTCGCAGTTTACGACTTTCTTTGCTAGTGCCAGTCCTTTCGTAGCAGCGGTAACTGCACGAGCAGCAGGAACACTCATTTTACTGGTGCAGAGTATATCCAATACTCTGCACCAAGAGGCTAATAGAGGAAATTTTCGCTATATGTACACTTCCTCTATTCATTTCTTATCCCTCTTTTGTTACTACGGTGGAGGAGAAGAAATTCAAGTCCCATCAAGCT
>NZ_JCACKR010000074.1:0-2626 GCF_059505485.1 Stenomitos rutilans | reverse complement strand
TTTGCCGAGCGCATGTTTGTGTAGTGCGATTCGTTCTGACGAAACCGTTAAGGGGGAGTCAGACATCAGTAAAGTAACCGCAAGGTCGAGGGCGCACTTAACTCCTTTACTGATGATAACTTTCTGTCCATGTAGGTGAGATTAGTATCCTAGAACATCAAGTCCTACCGCCCCGGTGCGGGGTTGAAAGCGCATAACCAACCTGCAATGCAGGTTGCCCCTAGCCGACTGAAGCAGACCATTCGAGAGGTTAAAGCGGGGATGAACGTGGCAACAGTGGTAATAGCTGAAAGCACAGACCGCCAGCAAGTGTTCGAGAAGCGAGCCAGACTGAGATCGAATCAAGGAACGGGAACTCGTGGGGTAGAGCAAACGAAGTGTCGTTGAGCCATCGTCAACAGACACCAGGGGAAATAAGCTCGTAGTCCTAGACTACCTCCTGGGTCGGGAATAGCCGACAAGAGTAAGGGCTGTCAGGATCTAGACACCGAGACAGCGCACCCCCTTAACCTCCGGTGGAGAAGACACACCCTGAAGAACACGAACAATGGACAGGAGGAACGAAGTAACCACAAAGCCAACCCGATTGGGGTCGGTCAATCGGCAGCGGGTCGCGTGAGTCAATTGGCATTGTGGCGGGATGGTTCAAGAAGCGAAGGCTCAACCCGAACAGACGGGTAATGCCTGAAAAGGGATGGAGTAATGTCCGAGAGCAGCCGACGTGAACCGCAGAGAGAACCGAGCTAGAGGTGAGAGTAGCGATGGAAAAGCCTAAATCAGCTTTCGTTGAAAAGACTGAGGGATGGAGACAAATCCCCTGGAAACAGGTAGAACGGAGTGTCTTTAAGTTGCAAAAACGCATCTATACCGCTTCCCATTGTGGCGATGTCAAGCGAGTTCGCCAACTTCAGAAAACGTTGTTGAGATCCTGGTCAGGTCGGGTGTTAGCGGTACGTCGCGTGACCCAAGATAACCAAGGCAAGAAAACGGCAGGGGTAGATGGGGTCAAAGCCCTCCTCCCCGCCGCTCGCTTGGACTTGGCAACTGACCTCAAACTTAGCAGTCGTGCTTCACCCACCCGACGAGTCCGGATTCCCAAGCCTGGAAAGGCTGAACAGCGCCCACTGGGGATTCCAACAATGCGTGACCGTGCGACCCAAGCATTGGTCAAACTTGCGCTTGAACCGGAGTGGGAAGCACGCTTTGAGCCAAATAGTTACGGGTTTCGACCGGGGCGCTCGGCTCACGATGCGATTCGACAGATCAAAAACGTCATCCATCGACAAGCTAAATTTGTCTTGGATGCCGATATTGCTCACTGTTTTGACCGCATCAACCATGAATATCTGCTTCAGAAACTACACCTGCAAGGACAACTCAGGCAACAAATTAAAGCCTGGTTAGAAGCAGGAGTCATTGCACTGGGGCAATGGCACGCCACGACGATGGGCACCCCTCAGGGCGGTGTTCTATCGCCTCTATTGGCAAACATTGCCTTACATGGCTTAGAAGAGCGAATCAAAGCGGCATTTCCCTGTGACTCAAGCGGCAAGATCCGAGGGTCTTATGCAAAATATGACGGTCAAATGGTTCGACAACCCGCTTTGATCCGATACGCAGACGACTTTGTGATTTTGTCGGAACATCCAGCGGTGATTCAGCAATGCCGTTCAGTCCTCCAAGGCTGGCTACAAGACGTAGGCTTAAGGCTACGACCGGACAAAACAAGACTCACTCATACGCTGGAAGCAGCGTTGAGTGAGGATGGAAGGGCGGGATTTGATTTCCTTGGACATCATATTCAACAATACCCAACCGGAAAGTACCATGCCGCCAAAGTCTCCCCTCAGAAACGCCTTAGCTATAAAACGCTCATCACTCCTACCAAACAAGCCAGTCAAGCACATCAAGCGGTCATCGGGGAAATGGTGCATCGATTCAAAGCGGCTCCACAAGCAGCCTTAATCCGTGCCTTGAACCCGGTGATCCGAGGTTGGACACAGTATTATCGTGTCTCCAATGCGCAATATGTGGGTGAATTGTCACGGCAAGATCATCTCACATACTTGAAACTGCGGCGCTGGGCTAAACGTCGGTGTCATTCTGCAAAAACCGGAACACTCAAATACTGGAAAACTATCGGCAAGAATCACTGGGTTTTCACCAGTGATGGGGATCAAACCAATCCCCTCCGATTACTCCAGCATAGAGAGTTTGGCAGTAATATCAACGCCTACGTCAAGGTGAAAGGGGACAAGAGTCCTTTCGATGGAGACTGGGTTTACTGGGGCACACGCCAGGGACGCTATCCTGAAATACCACGTCAACAAGCATCATTGCTCAAACGACAACAAGGAAAATGTGCCTGGTGTGGGTTGTATCTTCGCACAGGTGATGTGTTGGAAATTGACCATCAAATTCCTCGTTCTTGTGGCGGACAAGACGATTGGCTCAACCAACAACTGCTTCATCGACATTGCCACGATGTTAAATCTGCCACTGATGGCAGTCGGGAGTCCCAAACTGTCAGTGGGAATCTCTTTGAGTAGCCGTGTGCTTTGAAAGAAGCACGCACGGTTTCGGAGGAGAGGGGGTAGACGGTAACGCCTGCCCTCGACTCTTCGAC
>NZ_JCACKR010000073.1:0-76872 GCF_059505485.1 Stenomitos rutilans | reverse complement strand
TTGCTCAGTGCTTTACTGGAGAACCTTCTTGCTTAACTCCCCGGAATCCCTATTGAGCCTCCCGATTTAGGAAAGAGACGGTTAGAGAAAGACGTCTATTGCTCTCAAGCGGCCCTTCTGAGGAAAAGCTCCGACGATCATCCTGATGGCTGATAGCTAGCAGCGTCTCCCCAATCCGTCTTTCTACATCTGGTTACCCAACAGTTTTTCCAGGTGATCATACTCAATAGGGCCATACTTGACTTGGACGAAGCCTGTTTGCTTTGTCCAATCTCCAATGAGAAAGTAAGCGTCATCCTTGATCGCAAAAACCGTAGCCGTGTGTCCTCTCATAGAGCCGTGTACCAGACGGACACGATCGCCCACATTTAAAGCGGTTCTTTGCATGGCTTTCATCATGATGCAGTGGTAAAGCTACAAGTGTGTAGAAATTACGTAGGGTTGATACACCAAGATCTATTACCGTTCCAGAGACAAGACGGTGCTTTGGTCGAGATGGTTACTGATTGAGCAAAAACTTTTCAATAAATTTAGCGAGCGCTTTTTGCTCAAAGAAATGAGGCTGCTTGGTATACACGATCGGGCTTCACTCAGCAGGGGCAGATCTGGGACGACGCTGACGATCCACACGCTATCAGCGCAGTGTTGCTTGCACAGTGCTTTTGGCTGCTGCGCTCAGTTCTGCTTGAGTCAAGATTTTTGAGCCAATTTTTTAACACCAACTTTTTTGAGCCAACGTTTGAACCAGAGCTTGGGCTACGCAGTCTAACTAGGAGGTCTCGTTGCCTCAATCTGCTCATCCACTGAGTATTGCATTTGCTTTTTGACAACGGCTTTACGCAAGCATCCTTCGCTTGATAGACAGGATATTGTGTAAAGAATTGTAAAATGGCGGCATTGTGTAAGCCGTCCGCTTTGCTTCTATTCACTGATGTATATGGCACTCCATCTCTATGCTTTCTTCCATGCATTCACCGACGACTTTACACCCCCAGTCAGCCCCTTTTAAGTCTCTCCCATTCCAAACTCATCCGGCTAACATAGGCTGGATGACTCGCTGGGGGGTTCTCGCTGCTTTTATGGTGGCGCTTTCAGGCTGTAATTTTTTGCCTAAAGATGCGGCTGATGCTCAGACTAAACCGTCTGGGGCCGCTCAGGGGCGAGGGGCGGCAGCAGTTGATGTGGCGATCGCGGCGACGGCTCCGCTGGAAACGGCGAGAGAATACACAGGCACAACTCAACCCTTACAGGAAGTGGCGATTCGCGCTCAGGCGGAAGGCCAATTGCGGCAACTGACTGTGGATGTAGGCGATCGCGTTCAGCGCGGTCAAACCCTGGCGCAAATTGATGACTCTCTTTTAAATGCAGCCACAACCGAAGCAGAAGCCGAGCTTGCCTCCAGACGTTCTGAAATTAGCCAGCTTCAGACACAGGTTAGCGACGCCCGGACGCAGGTAGAACAGTCTCGGCTGCAACTGCAACAAGCTGAAGCGGATGCGGCTCGTTACGACAAACTCGCCAAAGATGGTGCGATCACGCAGCAGCAAGCAGAGCAGTCCCGTACACAAGCAAAAACAGCCGCACAGGTCTTGCGATCGAGCCAGGAAAAGGTTCGCAATCAACAGCAGGCGATCGTGGCAGCGAACGGTCGCATTGTGGCACAGCAGGCCGTTGTGGCACAGCAACAAGAGCGGCGATCATATGCCGTGCTGACCGCTCCCATTAATGGTGCCGTGCTGACACGCTCAACTGAGGTCGGCAACCTGGTACAGGTTGGCAATGAATTAATGCGGGTCGGTGATTTTAGTCGCGCAAAGGTGACGTTGCAGGTTTCGGAACTCGATTTAGCAAACGTTCGTTTGGGTGGAACGGCAAACGTGCGGCTGGATGCCTTTCCCAATGAGCAGTTTACGGGCACCGTAACGCGTGTGTCGCCTGCTGCCAATCCAATCTCTCGTCTGGTACCCGTTGAAGTGACCATTCCCAACCCAACGGGCAAAGTAGGCAGTGGCTTGCTGGCACGGGTGAGCTTTACGCAAAAAACGACCGATCGCGTCGTTGTACCACTTTCTGCCTTGCAGGACGATCGTGCCCAAGGGCAACAACCTAACCAGAAAGCCAATCAGCCATCCAAGCAAGCAGGCACAAATACAGGCACCTCCAAAGCTGGCGATCGGGCGCAGGGTGGAGCCAAACCCAAACAGACAAAAGGTACGCTGTTTGTAGTGGTCGGCGAAGGCGAACAGGCAAAAGTGGCGGCACGCTCAGTCACATTGGGCGAACAGGCTGATGGCAAAGTCCAAATTCTGGCTGGCCTGAATCCGGGCGATCGCTTCGTCTCGCGCACTGGCAAACCACTCAAAGATGGCGACTCCGTGCGCTTAAGCATTCTGTCAGCAAAATAGAGTCACGAAGTGGAGCTAGTGCAGTAAACGCAAGCTATTCCTTGCCGTCCAGAAGTTCGCTGGGGTGAAGTGTTCATGCACTCATTCAGGGGCGACCTCCATCAAATGCTGACTCCTGCATTCTCATTCCCTACTCCCCATTTACCGACATGCAACCCCCTTCATCGTCTGGCTTTAGCTTGAGTACCCTCTCAATTCGACAGCACATCGGTACTTTGATGCTGACGCTGACCGTCATTGTGGTGGGCATCTTTTTCATCGCGCAACTGCCAGTCGATCTGCTGCCGTCCATTACCTACCCCCGCATTGGGGTACGCCTGGAAGCGCCCGGTATTTCGCCAGAGGTAGCGATCGACGAGATCACTCGACCACTCGAAGAAGCGTTGTCAACGACTGATGGAGTCGTGCAAATCTATTCGCAAACGCGAGAGGGGCAGGTCAACCTGGATTTGTATTTCAACCCTGGCAGCAACGTGGATCAGGCGCTCAATGATACAACTGCTGCGTTTAACCGCAACCGAAACCAGCTACCCGATACGATCGAAGAACCACGCCTCTTTAAAGCCGATCCGTCGCAGTTGCCTGTTTACGAAATGGCACTCACGTCACCGTCATTGCGAGATGTCGATCTGCGTGTGTTTGCTGATGAAGAACTATCGCGTGAGCTGAGTATCGTTGCAGGCGTTGCGTCAGCGGATGTTTCGGGTGGCGTAGTCGAAGAAGTGCGCGTCAACATTGACTTAAATCGCCTGCAAGCACTGGGCATTGGGTTGACGGATGTACTGGACGAATTGGAGCAGCGCAATCAGGATGTCTCTGGTGGACGCATTTTGGGCGAAAACTCGGAACCGTTGACGCGGGCAGTGGGGCGCTTTCGAGATGCGGGGGAGATTCGAGATTTGTCGTTTGCGGTCGGCAGTCAGGAGTCAGGAGTCAGGAGTCAGGAGTCAGGAGGGAGCGGACAGCAAGGTACGCCCCAAACCTCGACTAGTGCAACTCAAAACTCGACACTCTCAACTCAAAACTCTCCTTCCCAAAGGGTTTACTTGCGCGATTTCGCCGAAGTGATCGACGGTACGGAAGAGGAGCGAGTGCTGGTCAATCTGAATCGGCAAAAAGCCGTCAAAATCAGCGTGCAGAAGCAGCCAGATGCCAATACGGTGTCGGTGGTGGATGCCGTGAAGCAACGGTTGGAGGAGTTGCGACAGTCGGGGTTAATTCCAGCAGACATGATCATCACGCCGACCTTGGATGAGTCAAAATTTATTCGCAATTCGCTGGCGGATGTAATCAATTCAGGCCTATCAGGCGCGTTGTTGGCGGCGATCGCCGTCTTCATCTTTCTGGGATCACTCCGACAGACGTTTATTATTGCGCTGACGATTCCACTCTGTACGCTGGCAGCAGCGATCGTGATGAAGCTTTGCGGCTTCTCGCTTAACATTTTTAGCTTGGGTGGACTGGCAATCAGTGTTGGGCAGGCGATCGATACCTCTGTGGTGATTCTTGAAAACGTCAGCAAACGGGTAGAAACGCTTAAGCTGGATGGGAGCCTCGATCATCGCAACGGGAACGGGCATCCCAACAGCAACGGGAATAGCAATGGGAATGGAAAGAGCGATCGTGCCCGTACCCTGATCACTGCTGTTGAGGAAAGCAGCCGTGAAGTCGAATCGTCACTTGTCGCCTCAACTGCTGCCAACCTGGTATCGGTACTGCCCTTTATCCTGGTGGGTGGCTTTGTCTCGCTGCTGTTTAACGAACTCATTCTTACAATTTGCTTTGCGGTCGCCGCCTCATTGCTTGTCGCGGTTACGGTTGTACCCATGTTATCGGCTCGTCTCTTTGCCATTGAGTGGTCGAGTGGGTTAAAGCGGCTATGGCTGCTGCGTGCGTTTAACCAACGGCTAGACGGTCTTACGCGCTCCTACGGCAACACGCTGGCGAAGGTGATTCGTCGTCGGGCGATCGTCATTGTGACGGCATTTATCGTGTTGGGTGGTAGCGGCATCGCGATGGCGGGTCAGATTCCCCAAGAAATTCTGCCGCGCATCAGCACCGGGCAGGCCAATGTCAACGTGCAGTTTCCACCCGGCACCTCGCTAGAGACGAATCGGCGCGTGATGGCAGCGGTGGATGATGTACTGCTCAAACAGCCAGAGACAGAGTATGTCTTCACAACCGCAGGCGGTTCGCTGTTTGGTAACACGGTTTCATCGAACCCGTCGCGCAGTACGGGCAGCGTGACCCTCAAAGAGGGGAGTGACGTGGTGGAATTTACCGAACGGGTCACACGAGAAATGAACAAGCTCAATCTGGCAGGCATTCGGGTACGGGTTTCTGCGGGTTCTGTGCGTGGTTTGACCCTGAATAACTCTCCGTTACGGGGTGCGGAAGTGGATGTAGTGCTTCAGGGGGAAGATACAAACGCACTGCGGCAGGCAGGTCGGCAAGTGCTGTCGGCTTTGGATGAACAGGTCACACTATCGGCGTTTCGCCCTGATGCAGACGATCGCCAGCCTGAAGTGCAAATTCGCCCCGATTGGGAACGTGCCAATGCCCTCGGTTTGACGACCCAGGAGATTGGCAGCACCATTCAAACCGCGATCGAAGGTTCCGTGCCGACCCAGTTGCAGCGCAGTGAACGTTTGGTCGATGTGCGGGTGCAGTTAAATCAGGATTTGCTGAAACAGCCCTCCCAATTGGCTCAACTTCCGCTGTTTGTCGATAACAGTGCCTTGGTGCGTTTGAGCGACGTTGCCAAAATTGAGGAAGGTCAGGCTCCTGGTGAGATTCAGCGCATTAACCAGCGTTCTGTTTTTCTCATTGCAGGCAACTTGAATAAAGGCGCGAGTCTGGGCGCAGCGTTAGAAGAAGTGCAGCAAATTGTCTCCAAGCTAGAGCTGCCGGATGGCGTAACGGTGCTGCCAAGCTATGCCGGACAAACGAACAAAGAACTTCAGGGAGCGCTGGTCGTGCTGGGCGGGCTGGCAGCTTTTCTGGTCTTTGTGGTCATGGCAGTGCAGTATAACTCTGTCATCGATCCGCTGGTCATTATTCTGACCGTGCCGTTGGCCTTGGCGGGTGGTATTTTGGGGCTATTTGTGACGCAAACCGCGATCGGCATTACGGTCGTAGTCGGTGCGGTGCTGCTCGTCGGAATTGTGGTTAACAACGCCATCATCATGGTAGAGACGGCAAACCAGCTTCGAGAAGAAGAGGGACTCGATCGCAAAACTGCCATCATGAAAGCTGCGCCTCAACGTCTGCGCCCAATCCTCATGACGACGATCACCACCGTCTTGGGACTGTTTCCTCTAGCGCTAGGTATCGGCGAAGGCTCAGAGTTCTTGCAGCCATTAGGCGTTGTCGTCTTCTCCGGTTTGACCCTGGCAACCATGCTCACACTGTTTATCATCCCCTGCTTCTACGTCCTGCTGCACGACATCTTTAAGCGGGATATGGGCATCGGGCAGTTGGTTAACCGGACGCGATCGCTCGTCATTTCGGCACGGCGGTAGGGTTCGACTTTCACCGCAAATGTGGGGCAAAACAACGCCCAATACAACGATAGGGACACACGATCGTGTGTCCCTATTTGATTAGGACCGACTTGATCATGACTGATCGTGCGGCTCTACTTACACAACTGCGGCTGCTTCACGAGCCGCTGCGGCTTCGTCTGGATGGATGCCCAGACGAGTGAGGTTTACGCGACCCCGGTTGTCAATTTCGCGCACTTTGACGATCACTTCATCGCCCAGCGTCACCTCGTCTTCAACCTTGCCGACGCGGTAGTCTGCGAGTTGCGAAATGTGGATCATCCCTTCCTTGCCAGGAAGAAATTCGACAAAGGCCCCAATCGGGATAATGCGGGTTACTTTGCCTGCATACACATCACCCTGGTTCAGCTTGCGCGTCATACCCTGAATGATGCTGCGTGCTTTTTTCGCCGCTTCGCCATCGATCGAGGAAATCGTCACGATGCCCGTATCCTCAATGTCGATTTTGGCTCCGGTTTCTTCCGTGATGCCTTTAATGGTTTTACCGCCAGGGCCAATGATCATCCCGATCATGTCGGGATCGATCTTGATGGTGAGCAGGCGAGGCGCAAAGGGTGACATGTCGCTACGAGGCTGATTGATGGCTTCCAGCATCTTCGACAGAATGTGCAGTCGGGCGGGTTTGGCTTCGTTGATGGCCTGAGCAATGACGGCTAGCGGTAGGCCGTTGAGCTTCATATCCAACTGAAGCGCGGTGATACCCGTATCGGTACCCGCCACTTTGAAGTCCATGTCGCCAAGGAAGTCTTCAATCCCTTGAATGTCAGTCAGGATGCGGATGTCGTCGCCTTCTTTAATCAAACCCATCGCCGCACCGCTGACGGGTTTTGTGATCGGCACTCCTGCATCCATCAGCGCCAGGGTTGAACCAGACACCGAACCCATTGAGGTAGAGCCATTCGACGACAGCACTTCGGAGACGACTCTCAGTACGTAGGGGAAGTCTTCTTTTTTGGGCAAAACGGGAACCAGCGCACGCTCTGCCAAAGCCCCGTGACCCACTTCGCGACGACCCGGCGATCGCATCGGACGTGTTTCACCCACCGAATAGGGCGGGAAGTTGTAGTGATGCAGATAGCGCTTCTTCTCATCGGGATGGAGGTCATCCATTTCCTGAGCATCACCAGGCGTACCCAGGGTGACAATCGACAACACCTGGGTTAGTCCTCGGTTGAATAACCCACTGCCATGCACGCGGGGCGGCAACACACCTACCCGGCAAGAAATCGGACGTACTTCATCCAGCTTGCGACCGTCTACCCGCACCTTGTCTTCAATCACCTGACGACGCATGAGGGTTTTGGTGACGTCTTTGAAGGTATTGCTGAGAGCTTTGGGTGCAGCAGCAGCGGCGGCCTTGACGGGATCTTCGTCGGGAAGTTCAGCGATCGCGGCGACGACTGATGCCTTAATTTCATCTAACGCCGCATCGCGCACGTTCTTATCTGTCTCGAAGCGACCCAGCACTTCTTTTACAGGTTGTGTCACCCGCTCTTTAATGAAGTTTTCGAGCGTTTGATCCACTGCTGGGGGCGCTTCCTTCACTTGCTCAATGCCCAATTCTTGCAGCAGGTCTAGCTGTGCTTGAATTAAATCGCGCACGGCTTCGTAGCCAAAGTCGATCGCTTCAATGATGTCTTGTTCGGGTAGCTGGTTCGCACCCGCTTCGACCATGATCACGCCTTCAGGCGTCCCTGCCACGACGAGATCCAGATCGCCTGCTTCAATTTCGCTAAACGTTGGGTTGATGACAAAATCGTCGCCAACTAGCCCAACGCGCACAGCCGCCATCGGGCCATTGAAGGGCAATTTTGCGAGTAAGACCGCGATCGACGCACCTGTGACAGCCAGCACATCGGGCGGCACTCGATCGTCCATCGACATAGTGGTAGCCACCACCTGAATATCGTCACGCAGCCAGCCAGGAAAAAGGGGACGCAGGGGGCGATCGATCAAACGGCTCGTTAACGTCGCACGTTCTGGTGGACGACCCTCACGGCGCAAAAAGCCTCCAGGAATGCGCCCTGCGGCATACAGGCGCTCTTCGTAATCGACCAGCAGCGGGAGGAAGTCAATGCCTTCTCGTCCGGCAGCACGGGTTGCAGTCACCAAAACCGCAGTGTCTTCCGATTCAATGAGGACGGTTCCTCCTGCCTGCGGAGCGAGTAAACCAACCTTCAGCCGAATATCCCTACCATCAAAGGATATCGACTTCTCAAATTCTTTCATGTAGTGTGCTATCCTTCTCTATCGCTCTTTTTGTTTTCTTTCGCAATCGTAGCATTGATATTCAGATACGGCTTTGAATGCTTGCGATCGTCAAAAGTGGGCCATTCAAAATATTAAAAAAGGTTAAAAAATGGTAGGGCAACACCTGAAAGCTGAAGGCTGAAAGCCAGGCACACAGAGCTTTTAGAGCATTAAGCATTGCTTAGACCCAGGCTTTCGACGCGACACGGAGCAAAAGCAACTTCTGTCACCACACTTCAGGTTTCAGGTTGTACAATAAGAGTCATTATGCAATTCCGATCGCAACAGCTAGGCTCGAAGTAAAAAACTTTCAGGCATTTGCTGATGACCGGATTTTTTGCGTAGTCATGCTCTACACTCAACTGGTTTTGTAATGAAATGTGTAGATAAAGATGCGTGCTAAATGATGCTTTCAGCGATCGATTTTGAGGCTTGGCGCGATTCAAAGCATTGTTTTCTTTGCTTTTTAGCCGTCACTATTGCATCAAAATCGAGTGAAATTTGGGCACTATTGCTTCTTTTAGATGTCTTAGATACGCTGCACTACAGTTAATGACGAGTCTGCTAAATTGCTTTCAGACAGCGGTTTCAGTCACCTCTGATTGCAATCATCTCATCCAGCTATAGAGTGACGGTTATACCTAGTGAGAGATTGGTCACATTGGTTTTACTTAAAGCTTTGTAGATAGTCTTTGTCGCTACTTAGAGTTCCTGCTATTTTAACCGATCGCCCTTCATTTCTTTTTTAACTGCTTGATTAGACTCAACGTTTCATTTCAGCACAGTCTGGAATTCGATTAACGCGCATGGCAATTTTACACGGTAGCTGGATCGTTTCTCCCTTACAGGTTGAGACGCAGGAGACAAAGGGCATCTCATATGATCGTGCCGCTTTACCGACTGGTTATCTCTTGATCTGGGGCGAGGTGTGGCGCAGAATTGAGCCAGAGATGTTGCACACCGGGCTAGCCTCACTGGATGTACCAGTACAGCGCCATCCGTTTGCGATGACCCCGGGTGAACTGTTGGCATCGCTGCGATCACGCCACGAGGCTGGAATGCTACGGTTACCGTCAGCGTTACTAGCATCGGCAGAAGCACCTGTTGCGGTGGCTGGGACAAAAGCAAGGCAGTCACGCTCCTCCAAAGAAGCGTCCCCCAGCCAAACCGTTCTTCCTGGACTCTGGCAAACGCGATCGCTCGCAATCCCGTCCTATCTTACCCAGGGTGAGTTAGATCTCCCGACCGAAACGATCGTCCCACATCATTCTGCGGTTGTAGAGCGTGCGGATACCGAGAGCACTGACGCCCCTAATCAGTTTCTCTACCCCTGGTCTGTTGAGGGGCTTTGCCTCGATCCGATCGCGGCGTTTACCTTCCTCAATGCGCTACCTCTAGGCACCATTCACGCAGAGGACTCCTTTCTTAGCGGCGATCTGCGGTTTTGGTCACACACTGCTCGTTGGAGCCTGGATCTGCTGGCACGATCGAAGTTTCTGCCAGGACTGGAGAAAAGGGAGCAGGATCATGTCTGGGCGTGCTGGGAACCGTTACTAGATAGCGCGGTGGATCAGGTGCGGTGGAAACATTTTGTAGAATACATGCCGATCGCGTGTCGGTTTTATCCGCAGGGGGAGCAGGGGAGGCCGGAGAGGCCGGGGGAGCAGGAGGGGGTTGCTCAAAATAGTTCTCACAAAGGCGATTTTTCCACACTCTCTACCCTCCAACCTGTACACACGGCCTCTCTTTCTCTGTCGCTTCCTGCTACGCCCCAAAGTCTCCTTCAAGCCTTTCTCAGCAGCACCTTGGACGCTCAAATTCGGTTGACGGTTCAGCAGCAGCCGTTACCAGCTTTGAGTGAAAAAGCTGCGTCAGGTAGCGTCAAGCCGACTGCGATCGCGTCTCCGGTCAGGGAATGGCTACAGGCTTTAGGGCAAGAGACCGCAATGGTCAAGGTTACGGGACTGGAGGCGCTCAAAAAAGCACTGGAAACCTGGATCGCTCCCTTGCAATACCAGGGAGTACAGCCAAATTTGTTTCGGGCGTGTCTGTACTTACATCCGCCTCAGTCAGGGCAAGCGCAGTGGTCGTTGGAATATTTCTTGCAGGCGGCGGATGATTCTACCGTTTTGGTAAGTGCGCCAACGATTTGGAGCCATCCGGTTGAGCAGTTGCATTATCAGGGGCGGACGATCAATCGTCCCCAAGAGACGCTGCTGATGGGTTTGGGGCTTGCATCTCGCTTGTATGCGTCGATCGAGCCTAGCCTACAGGCATCACGACCACAGTACTGTTCGCTAACCGCCCAACAAGCCTACGAGTTTTTGAAAACCGTGACTTGGCGCTTGCAGGACAGTGGGCTTGGCGTGGTGTTGCCACCCAGTTTAGCGAATCAGGGCGGGTGGGCAAGCCGCTTAGGACTCAAGATTCAAGCGCAGTCGGCAAAGCTCAACAAAGGGCAGGTGCGCCTGGGTTTGCAAAGCTTGCTCAATTTCCGATGGGAGTTATCGATCGGTGGACAAAGCCTGTCGAAAGCGGAGTTCGATCGCCTGGTCGCCCTCAATGCGCCACTGGTTGAAATCAATGGCGAATGGGTGGAGTTGCGTCCCCAGGACATTCGCGCAGCCCAGACCTTTTTTGCCAGCCGCAAAGATCAGACGGCCCTGTCTCTCGAAGATGCGCTGCGAATTAGTACGGGCGATACGCAGACGATCGAAAAACTGCCTGTTGTTAGCTTTGAGGCATCCGGTCCGCTACAAGAACTCATCACGACCCTGAGTGGCAATCGGCAAATTGAAGCACTGCCTACACCCAAACACTTTCGCGGTGCATTGCGTCCCTATCAATCACGAGGGGTTGGCTGGCTGACCTTTTTAGAGCAATGGGGGTTAGGTGCCTGCCTTGCCGATGATATGGGTTTGGGCAAAACCATTCAGCTTATTGCCTTTTTGCTGCATCTCAAAGAGCAGAAAACCCTGGAGTACCCCACACTGCTGGTTTGCCCTACCTCTGTACTGGGCAACTGGGAGCGCGAGGTGAAGAAGTTTGGCCCTACGTTGAACGCCTTCTTGTATCACGGTGATAAGCGACCACAGGGAAAAGCCTTTGCTAAAGCGGTGCAGGGTAAAGATCTAATCATAACGAGCTATGCGCTCATTCATCGTGACCTGAAGGACTTGCAAAGCGTGGCGTGGCAGGGCGTAGTACTGGACGAAGCGCAGAATATTAAAAACCCAGATGCCAAGCAGTCGAAAGCCGTGCGAGAGCTTGACGCGCAGTTTCGCATTGCGCTGACAGGTACCCCGGTCGAAAATCGCCTGTCGGAACTCTGGTCGATTTTAGATTTTCTCAATCCGGGCTATCTGGGACCCAAAAACTTCTTCCAGCGCCGCTTTGCCACTCCGATCGAACGCTATGGCGATACGGCTTCTCTGCAAACCCTACGATCGCTCGTCCAACCCTTCCTGTTGCGTCGCCTCAAGACCGATCGCGACATCATCCAAGATTTGCCCGACAAGCAGGAAATGACGGTCTTCTGCGGACTCTCCTCCGAGCAAGCCTCCCTCTACCAGCACACAGTCGATCGTTCCCTTGCCGAAATCGAAGCCGCCGAAGGCATTCAGCGCAAAGGCATCATTCTGGCGCTGTTGGTAAAGCTGAAGCAGATTTGTAATCATCCAGGATTGTTTTTAAAGGAGTCAGGAACCAAGAGTCAGGAGTCAGACTTAACTCAAACCTCAAAACTTAAAACTCAAAACTCTTTTCTACTGCGCTCTGGTAAACTCCAACGGTTAGAAGAAATGCTTGAAGAAGTGGTGGCAGAAGGCGATCGCGCCCTTATTTTTACCCAGTTTGCAGAATGGGGAAAGCTGCTGAAAACGCATCTGGAAAAGCAGTTGGGGCGAGAAACCCTGTTTCTCTACGGTAGTACGTCGAAAAAGCAGCGTGAAGAGATGGTCGATCGCTTTCAGCATGACCCGCAAGGACCACGCATTTTCATCTTGTCGCTCAAAGCTGGCGGCGTTGGCTTAAACCTGACCCGTGCGAACCATGTCTTTCACTTCGATCGCTGGTGGAATCCTGCCGTAGAAAACCAGGCGACCGATCGGGTCTTCCGCATCGGGCAAACCAAGAATGTCCAAGTACACAAATTTGTCTGTAACGGCACCCTTGAAGAAAAGGTGCATGAACTGATTGAAAGCAAAAAGGCTCTGGCTGAAAACGTCATCGGCACAGGCGAAAATTGGTTAACCGAATTAGATACCGATAGTTTGAGGGATTTACTCTTGCTCGATCGCAGCGCCATCATCAGCGAGGATTAGCAGCCAAAGATTAGCATAGAGGTAGGCCAACGGTTGGGGCTGGAGCGAGCGTCGGCAAGATAACGATCCCAGCCAATGATCATTAAAACGGAAGAATGGGAACGATTCATGCTTGATCCATTACAACAACGCATCAATCAACATCAACGGTTAAACGAATTACGCCTTAAGCTCTTACGGTTACACAAGCTGCTGCTAGAAATGGAGCGCAGGAGTTACGAGCAGGCACAAGGCAAAGTTTCTAAGGGGCAATTGCTGCAACTGGTTATTGGTCACGAGCAATTTGCCTGGTTGCATCAGATCTCAGAACTGATTGTCCAAATTGATGAATTGTTCGATGCTGACGAGCCAGTTGCGCCCGAAGCGATCGACGCTTTTCTGGCCGATGTTTGCACGTTACTAACACCTGATGCTCAGGGAAATGCGTTTGCCATTAAATACGATGCCGCTTTTCAACACAGTCCCGATGTTGTGCTGGCACATGCAGATATTGTGTCGCTGTTAGCGCCTGATTCTAAGCCCTAAAGATCCCAGGACTGAGGAGCTTGGATGCGATCGCCTCGACAAATGATACCAATTTGAATTGAAAAGGTGGCAGATGCATTGCACTCGATCCCCCTGAGTCTCCCTTGTTGAGAGGGATGCCGAAGGAGGGGAATCTTTAACTATCGCGATCGTCAGTTAAATTGGTATGAGATTCTCTGTAGGGGGCACACGGCTGTGCGTCCCTACGTAAGATCCCACTTCGACTCCAAGCTGCGTCCTTAATAGGATGTCTAAGCAGTATGATTAGCAGCGGATTCATACCGGATGAAACGAATAGACAACGGCTCGCTTGAAATTTACCACCGATTCATCCGTTCTCTATCCGTTGCTCACTGATTTGTCGTTTTTAAGACATCCTCTAACAGGCGATCGCCTCAAACAAAGGGCTACCAGGAGGGCTGATGACGGATCAAGTTCAAGAATTCTTCCCGCGTTTTTTGGTCCTCCTGAAACACACCGACCATCGCGCTAGTCACCGTCCAGGAGCCAGGCTTTTGCACACCTCGCATCACCATGCACATGTGGGTTGCTTCCATCACCACAGCGACACCTCTAGGTTCTAGAATTTCCTGAACCGCTTCGGCAATCTGGCGCGTCAGGCGCTCTTGCACTTGTAAGCGGCGGGAGTACATCTCCACAATGCGAGCGAGTTTGCTAAGCCCCACCACTTTTTGGTTGGGAATGTACGCAACATGAACCTTGCCCATAAACGGCAGCATGTGGTGTTCACAGAGGCTGAACGCTGTAATATCACGCACCAAAACCATTTCGTTGTGTCCCTCGTCAAAGATGGCCCCGTTGACGAGTTCTTCAAGCGATTGCTGGTAGCCGCTGGTGAGAAACCGCATGGCTTCGGCAACTCGCTTGGGTGTTTTGAGCAAGCCTTCGCGTTCAGGGTCTTCGCCCACTCCCAGCAGCATGGTTCTGACTGCCGCCATCATGTCATTCTGAAGATCTTCAGGCGGCGTTTTTAGTTTTGGCTCCTGGCCTCCACTCAGCGTGTTGCGATCGGGGCGCGTGACCAATTTTTTGGATGATTGAGCCGCAGATGACTCGGAACCATTAGAACCGTGAGAAGAAGCAATAGTCATAGTAAATCAAAGGTTAGATAACGTGACAGTGTGAAAGCCCATAGGTGCCGTTGAGCTAAAAAGGCCAAAGCAGCGCTAGCTTGCAGGCAATACTGCAAGCAGCTAAACACCATTAGAAGGTGCCTGCATTGGGCATAAGGGTTAGTTCTTCAACCACCGCTGCCTGTGGCAAAAGGGCTGTGTAGAGAATCGATTGAGCCACTGTTTCGGGTGTCAGCATGGCTGACCGATCGAAATCAGCGTGAACGGTGTCAGTATCCCAAATGGGGGTATTGACCGAACCTGGTGCGATCGTGACGACTCGAATGCCATGCTGACGTTCTTCAGCCGCCAGCGTTTTAGACAACGCCACCAGGCCAAATTTGCTCACGCAGTAAGCGCCCCATTCTGGAAACGCTTGCTGACCCGCGATCGACGAAACATTGATGATGGTGCCCTGTTGTCTAGCACGCATGGTCGGCAGAATGCCTTGAATGCATTGAAAAACGCTGGTCAGGTTCAGCGTTAGAACTTGCTGCCAATCCACTAGGGGCGTGTTAGCGAGCGTTCCCGTATAGCCCATGCCCGCGTTATTGACCAGAATGTCAATGGGGCCAAAACTAGCGGTGATCGCGCCAATTTTCTCTCGCACATCCTCCACATGCAGCAAGTCAATGGGATAACAGCCGACGTTGACCCCATAGGAGCTAACGTCAGCAGCAACAGCCTCCAACTTTGCTTGGGTGCGGCTCACTAAGGCAAGGTGAATCCCTGCCTGAGCAAATGCTAACGCGGTTGCTCTGCCAATGCCGCTACTCGCCCCCGTGATGAGTGCATACTGTTCGGTTTGGGAAGTCATGAAGCAGTCTTACCGTCCTAACGCCTAAGAGTATAGAGAGTCTGAACAATGAAGCTCTTACCGCCAAGGTTGATGAGTCTAGCAGCCTAAGCTGAACCAGGCATGAGAGAAGGACTCGTTGCGGTTAAGGTCTGTAAAGCTAAAAACGAGAGCAACCGTAAAAAATGCGGGTGTCACAGTTTGCTCAGATAAAGACTTGGGGCTATGCCGCTTGCAATCGCCAGCTACAAAAGCAAAACAGTCATTGAGTGAATACAAAAAGCACCACTGCTGCCTGAGAACCAAAAACAGTCGTAGAAAGTATAAACAATTGTTACAAGTTTATTATACCACTCCTGTTCTAAAAGCTGAGATTCGCCTAGTTGATCACACGGATGAAAGCCCTTGCGCTGGTTTTAGGCTTCCTGAGAAGATGCTACCAATGTCGCTGCTTACAGCAACGCTCACACAGAATGTTCGCTAAAAACACCGATCGCGCGGAATTTCTGATATCTCAAGTCGCGTCGCTGTTGCGTGGTTAGTTGGTCGAGTTCACCCAGATGTCTCAACAGCGCTTCTTTAAGGATCTCGGTTGTTTTAAGCGGATCTGCATGGGCAGCGCCGATCGGTTCTGGCAAGATTTCATCGATGACCCCCAACTGAAGCAAGTCTTGAGCGGTAATCTTTAAAGCTTCTGCGGCCTGCTGGGCTTTACCCGCATCGCGCCAGAGAATTGAGGCGCATGCTTCGGGCGAGGCAACGTAGTAAACGGAATGCTCAAACATGAGCAGTCGATCGCCAATGCCAGTCCCCAACGCGCCGCCAGACCCCCCTTCACCGATCACCGTGCAGATAATGGGCACACTCAGGCGAAACATTTCGCGTAAGTTGTAGGCGATCGCTTCCCCTTGTCCAAGTTGCTCCGCTTCAATACCAGGATAGGCACCTGGCGTATCGATAAAGGTCATGATCGGCATGCCAAAGCGATCGGCATGATCCATCAACCGCATAGCTTTGCGATAGCCGCCTGGGGAAGCCATGCCAAAGTTGCGCGTGATGTTGTCTTTGGTATCGCGCCCTTTCTGTTGACCCAGCATGACGACTGGACGGCCTTCGAGACGGGCAACGCCGCCTACTATAGCTGGATCATCATAACCCCCACGATCGCCGTGTAGCTCCATCCACTCGTCGCTAATCGACTGGATGTAGTCTAAGGTGCTGGGACGGCGGGGATGTCGTGCCACTTGCAGCCGTTGGGATGGCGACAATCCACTAAAAATTTCTTGACGAAGTTGCACAGCGCGTGCCTCAAGCTGACGGATCTCATCAGATACATCGACATCATTTTCTTCTGCAAGTTCACGGATTTGGAAAATTCGTGCCTCCAGATCGGCAAGCGGCTTTTCAAAATCAAGCAGGATGGGTTTGCGTTCGATCGTTGGCATAGGTCAGGAGGGCGAAAACTGGGAGGTCAGATAAAAAAGCACTGTTGCCATTTTAGAGGTTTCTCTAGGCCATAAGCTTGACGAGTTTGGACTTAGAGCTTTTTGGATTGGCGAAAGGTCTGCACCACTTCTTTGATGTCCCGAAGTTCACCATCCACCAGATAGTTCAGGTGTTGCATTTCGTCGGGAGAAATTTTACCTGCCAGTTGCTCCAGAGCTTGCCGCACGTTGGGGTATTTTTGCAGGGTGGCTTCACGAACGATCGCCGCTGCTTCGTAGGGGGGAAAAGCATGGCGATCGTCCTCCAAGATGACAAAATCCGATCGCGTAATTTGTCCATCCGTAGAATTGCCTGCCACCAGATCCACTTGTTTTTGCAGCAGTGCTCGATAGAGCAGTCCCAGATTTAACAAACGTGGCGCTTTGGTAAATTTAAAGTCGTAGGTTTTGACCATGTTGGCGTATTCCTGACGTTCGGTGAATTCGTAGCCGAAGCCAGCTTGCCACTGGGGAATGTAAGGTGCTGCTTGCGAAAGGGTTTTGAGGTTGAGCGATCGTGCCACATCACCCCGCACAATCATCGCAAACGTATTCTGAAAGCCTAGCGGCGGCATCACTGCCAGGTTGAACTGTTTGGCGTAGTCTTCTTTCACCTGGCGGTAGACCGCGCCTACATCGCCGATCGTCTGTTGTTTGAGAATGGTGGAAAACGCCGTGCCCGTATATTCGGGATAGAGATCGATTTGCCCTGAGAGCAAGGCATTTTGGCAAACGAGCGTATCCCCAAGCTGCAAGCGACGAGTGACCTTTAACCCCGTTTTTGCCTCAATCTGTTGCGCCAGCAGTTCGCCCAAAATGTCTTGCTCAGTAAACGCTTTGGCACCAATGACGATATCCCCACGGCCACTGCTGCCAGAATGACTTGCGCTACAGCTTGCGATCGTCGTCACTAGCACGATCGCCATGAGAACCCATGCCAGCATTAATTTCGGCCTCATGCGGGCTTGCCTCCTCGTCGCGTCAGACGATGCTCTAGCCAGCCAATGCCCAGGTCTGCCAGAAGTGCCAGCACGGCAGCAGGAATGACACCCGCCAGAATGAGTTGATTATTCAATGCCGAAATGCCGCGAAAGATGAAGATGCCCAAACCACCAGCCCCGATCGCGGTCGCAATGGTCGCGGTACCGATCGCAATCACCGTTGCCACCCGAATGCCTGACAAAATGACTCCTAACGCCAGCGGCATTTCCACCTGCGAGAGCAATTGCCAATCTGTCATGCCCATGCCCCGCCCCGCTTCTCGAATGGCTGGATCGACGCTCATGATGCCTGTATAGGTGCCACGAATGATGGGTAGAAACGAGTAAAGCGTCAGCGCTACGATCGCGGGTGGATCACCAATTCCTCCACCAAAGGCAGGCGGCACCGTCACCAACAGCCCAAACAGCGCCAGACTGGGAATGATTTGCAGAATATTCGCTGTGCCCAGTACCGCTTGACGCAAAGCAGGCTTACGTGTGATCAAGATGCCTAGTGGAATGCCAATTACCGTCGCAATGAGAATGGCGATCGCCACCAGATACAGATGCTCGCCTGTACGTTGCAAAATCTCTGACGCATAGCGAACAAGAAAAAAGTTACTCACCGCTGACTCCTGACTCCTGACTCCTGACTGCATCCAGTGTGCGAAGGGTTTTGAGGAATGTTTGCGCCTCTGGTTCGGACGATCGCAAAAATTCCTCCGCTGTTCCTAACACGACCAGTCGTCCATCCTGCATCAGGCCGATGCGCGATGCCAGCACAAACGCCTCTTGAATGTCGTGGGTGACGAAGACAACGGTTTTACCCAATTCTTGCTGGAGTCGTCGAAATTCTTGCTGGAGTTCCAGGCGTGTAATGGGGTCAAGGGCACCAAACGGTTCATCCATCAGCAGAATGGGCGGATCAGCGGCGAGGGCACGTGCCACCCCTACACGCTGCCGTTGACCGCCAGACAGTTGATTGGGATAGCGATCAACAAATTGCGCTGGCTCCAAACCAACCAGATCCAGCAATTCATGCACGCGTGCTTTGATGCGTTTGGGCTGCCAATTTTGCAAGTGGGGCACCAGACCAACATTGCGCTCGATCGTAAAGTGGGGGAACAATCCCGTTTCCTGGATCACGTAACCAATCTGCCGCCGTAGCTGAATCACATCCCACTCTGTTGTCGCTTTGCCCTGCACCTTGACGTGTCCAGCGGTTGGAGTCAGCAACCGATTGATGAGCTTCATCGTGGTGGTTTTGCCGGAACCGCTGCGACCGAGCAACACCAAAGCTTCTCCAGCCTGAATCGCAAAATTTAGCCCTGAGAGCAGCGATCGTCCACCCGCTGTAAAACCAACCTGCAAAAATTCCACGGCAACGCCTGCTGAGGATGGTTCGCGCTTCGCGTCATTCGGCACCATGAGCCGCTCCAGGTAAGGGACTGTTACTCAAACTTACCACCGTCTCAAAGGGTTGCGTGAATGTGTCGATCGTGTCAACAGCGCTTAAAGAACCGGGATATGTTGCTTTTCAGCCCGATGCAATGATGCGCAGATACTGATGTAACTGCATTTTGGCTTGCCTGCTGCCACGCTCCGCATCAACTGCTGCATTGCATTGAGCTAAACCAGCACCTCTAAATCTGTGGAGCATTACCAGTATGTCGGCTTCGAGAATCAGACGCATTTGCATCATTGCGCTGCTTTGTCTTGTGATGACGATTGCTCAAGTCAGTGCCAAAGAAGCAAAACCAAAACGTTGTCTTACTGAGTGTAAATCGCGCCTGGGTATCGTTTCAGCTTTTGGCGAAGAAGCAACGATTCTACTAGCAGAAACATCCAATAAACGTGAATACAGAATCAACGGTAACATCTTTACGACTGGCAAACTCAGAGGCAATCGAGTTGTGATTGTTTTGAGTGGAGTCAGTATTGAGAATGCGACCATGATTACTCAATTGATGGTTGATAACTTTAGCATTCACCACCTGTTGCTAAGCGGCATTGCTGGTGGTATAGACCCTGATAGCAATATTGGTGACGTGGTTGTTCCCAGCAAGTGGGCCTTTCCTCTGGAAGTGTATTGGAGTGGTGATAGCAGTGTTCCTGCTCCTTGCGGTACGCCAGGAGACTTGCTGTGTTTAGGCTTAAAGCTATCAAAATTCACCAGCACAACCAATTCTGACTATCAGATACCAACACCAGGCGGAGCTGTTGGCACTGGTTTATTTATGCGCGATACGTTTGTCAGAAACGACTCAAATTTCCCAAATGGTGAGTATAAATTTGACTACAAAGTTGATCCAGAAATGCTGGCAGTTGCCAAAAGTGTGAATGCTCAACTCGATCGCTGTGGTCCTAAAAATCCGAGTTTATGTGTCTCGAAACAGCCCGTTGTGCGGATCGGTGGCAGAGGGGTAGCGGGGCCTGCCTTCCTTGCGAATCCTAACTACCGAGACTATATTTTCAAAACCATCAAAGCGGTATCAGTCGATATGGAAACCACAGCGCTGGCCCACGTAGCGTATGCCAACGAAATTCCATTCATCGCCTTTCGTAGTTTGTCTGACCTGGCAGGCGGCGATGACTTTACGGATGTGGGAGCCTTCTTTGGCAGTGGCTTAGCAGAAGGCAATGAATCGAAAGTCACGCTCGGCTTTTTAGAAGCATGGGCGAAACAGCACCCAGATTCTTGAGCGATCGCGCGTTCCAGATCCCCGAAAGGAGTCGGGGATCTTTACTTTAAGGGCTGGGATCTTGAAAGCTGGGACTCTAAAAACTTGCCGTGATCGCAGGTGAGACACAGGAATTTGATAGACTGCTGCTATGCATTCTTTGATTGGTCAACAGCTACAGGGGGGCAAGTATACCCTTGATGAAGAATTAGGGCGGGGTGGCTTTGGCATTACGTTCAAAGCCACCCATCACTTCTTGGGGCAAACCGTTGTCATCAAAACTCTGAATGAATCCCTGCGCTACGAGCCAGATTACGCTGACTATCAGCGCAAGTTTCAGGATGAAGCGAGACGGTTAGCGCTCTGTGTACATCCCCATATCGTCCGCATTAGCGACTTTTTTGTGGAAGCAGGGCAGGCGTATATGGTGATGGACTATATTCCCGGCCCTAACCTGGAAGCGTTGGCCTTCCCCAATCGGCCCTTACCAGAGGCGATCGCCATTCACTATGCCCGTCAAATCGGCAATGCACTCAAAGTGGTGCACCAAAACGGTCTGCTGCATCGGGATATTAAGCCGCAAAACATCATCTTGCGCCAGGGCACCCAGGAAGTTGTGCTGATTGATTTCGGCATTGCCCGCGAATTTACCCCTGGTTCTACGCAAACCCATACCAGCTTGATTTCGGCTGGCTATGCCCCGATCGAGCAATATCTTTCCGAAGAAAAGCGTACCCCTGCGACAGATGTCTATGGACTGGCGGCAACGCTGTATGCCCTTTTGACCGCACGTGTGCCGACTGCATCGATTTTGCGCGATCGTCAACCAATGCCCGATCCGCGTGAATTGCGTCCAGAACTCAGTGCGGCGACCAATCAAGCGATTATTCGCGGCATGGCTGTTGATGTCCATTATCGACCTGCCAGTATGGACGAATGGTTGGCTCTGCTGCCTGTCCCTTCTGCAACGGGTTCTGCACCCATCCCACCGCTTTTTCAGCCAACGATCGAACAGCCAACGGTTGAACCCTCTCGAACGGCGGCAACGCTGGCTGTAGGACGACGATCGGTTGGAGACCCCTCATCTGCAAAAGCGGCACGATCGCCCAGCGCCACGATCGCCAGTCGTGCTCGTCCTGACCTTGCGCCACCAACCCCCCGTAGAACGCGTCGAACGTTGCCCATTTTGTTGGGTTTGATGCTGTTGACGATGCTTGGTACCGCGTCGATCGCCATTTTCTACAAACCACAACCGACTAATCAAGCGGCTTTGGAGCCATCGACACCCTCACCATCGGTATCGCCATCCAGCATCAGTTCACCCAAACCACAGCCTCCCAAACCGTCACCGCAACCAAGTGAGACACCCAAGGTTGAGCGATCGCCATCCCCGTCTCCATCACCATCGGTAGAATCAGAAGCGAAGGAGGATCAGCCTACAACTGAAATCCCTGCCATTCCGGGCTTTCCGGTCGGCACCTCAGAACGCGAAATTGAAGCGGCGCTGGGTAAACCGACCCAAACCAATAAGGGCGCATGGGGTGATACCCGCACCGCTTTGTATGATGTCGTGCCGAATGCGGTGACACTGGCCTATCTGTACGATCGCGCCTCTGGCAACGTCCGCCAAACCGAAGCCTCGTTTGCGCAATCGGTAGATACCCTCCAAATGAAAGTCGCCCTCAATAATATGACGGGTGGGCAGGCAAATGATTTGCTCGATAAATTGGAAGCGGTGAAACAAGGAAAAATAAACGAATACTCCTTCTCAAAGGGTGGTTTGAAAGGTGTGATTCAGCGGAACAGCAGCGATCGCATTTACATCGGCGTGTGGGATGCAGGTCTGCATAATTAAAACGTGAAGATCATGAGCGAAATGCCTTTTGAAACACAAGAACCTGAAGATGGGCTTTTGTCCGAGTATCACTTTGATTACCAAAAAGCGAAGCCCAACCGTTTTGCAGCGCGCAGCGAAACTAAGCCATTGACAGTCGTGGTGTTAGATGATGTTGCTCAAATGTTTACAACACCAGAAGCGGTTAATAAAGTACTGAGAGCATTAATTGAATCAATGCCATATAAAGCGCATAACGATTCTACTTAAATCATTCTGACCAAAAAGAGTATTGCTATTAGTAGAGCGGACTGTAACGTCTGGCAAATAGGATGGTGAGGCTCCTTAATCTCTCACTTCACCTCGATCATGGCATTGCTTGTCGCCGCTGTTTCTAAAAGTTGTCCTTTAATGCGTGCAAATTTGACCGTTTCTTGAGACGTTGATACAAACGTTCCTGGTTGTCCTTTGAGCGTTGCTTCTTCTCTTAAGGTGTAGGTTGCGGTTGCCGTTTGACCATTTGGCGCAACCTGAATCTTGAGGTTTGTGTAGTTACCACTGCGACGTTCTGTTGTCGCAAAGCCTTGCTGAAGGTACTGCCGATACTGCTCACGTGACAAGCTAAGCTGCTGGGCACCTGCCCCTAATTGAACGGTGATCTTAATCGTGATGTTGGGAGCCATATACTTCAAGATGCCATCCACATCTTTTCGATTTGCAGCGGCTTCCATCGCGTTCAAAATTTTGCGAATGTCGCTTTCACGAATGCGAGAGCCTGAAAATTCCTTGATAAAAGCAGGCACCTGATGTGCGGTGGCAGGCGTAAACAAAGCATCAGGAACGATCGCTCCTGGCAGCATCAAAAGCACAAGACTGGCACGGTAGACTCGATTCATGGAAAGGCTTGATAGTTAGTGAATTTAGAAGCCAGAACAAAGCTGATAGCTGATGGCTGATAGCTGTTACTGATGATTGGATGCTAGCAGTGCCGTTACGCGATCGCTCGTTTGCCTCACCGCTTCTGCCGACTCGTGTAGGGCTGAAAGTTCCGCATCGGTTAAGTCGAGTTCTAGCACGCTCTCAATGCCTTTACAGCTTAGGCGGCAGGGTACACCAACAAACACATCGCGCAACCCATACTGACCTTCCAGATAGGTGGTGACAGGCAGAATGCGGCACTTGTTGAGCAAAATGGATTCCACCATGACGCAGGTGGATGATGCAGGCGCATAAAAGGCACTTGCTGTTTTCATTAAGTCCACAATTTCAGCTCCACCTTTGCGGGTGCGATCAATCAGCCGCTCCAACGTTTCCGCAGGCATCAGTTCGGTAATAGGGATGCCATTCACGGTAGTGTAGCGGGGCAAGGGCACCATCAAATCGCCATGACTGCCCAAAACCGTTGCGTGAATGTCACTGGTCGAAACTCCCAACTCCATCGCTACAAAGGTTTGAAACCGCGCCGAGTCCAGTACACCCGCCATCCCCATCACTTGATGAATGGGCAGGCCACTCGCTTTCCAGGTGATGTGGGTCATCTGGTCGAGGGGATTCGTGACCACGATAAAGATTGTATTGGGCGAATGAACGATCGCCTGCTTGGTGACTTCTAACACAATCTTGCCGTTCGTCAGCATCAGGTCATCGCGGCTCATGCCTGGTTTGCGCGGCAGCCCAGCCGTAATCACGACCACATCAGAGTTGGCTGTATCAGCATAATCGTTCGTGCCAAGAATTTGGCGATCGTGCCGCTCAATGCCCCGTGCCTGCATGAGATCCAGCGCCAGCCCCTGCGGACGACCTTCAATGACATCCAATAGCACCACATCCGCAATCTTTTTCTCAGCCAGCCGTTGTGCCAGAGCGCTACCCACGTTACCAGAGCCAACAACGGTAACGCGGGGAGGAGAGCAGGCGATCGCAGAAGGGGTTAAAACCATGAGAGGAGTGAGGGGTAAGGAGTGAGGTGAGTTAGAGGTCACGTGCTAGAAAGAAGCATTTCTGGCAGCGTTCCCTCATCGTAGGACGACTTACCCATTATGAAAGGCTTTGTTACTTACCCCTCACCCCTCTCCCCTCACTCAAATGACTCAAGCTGATCCTGCCGGAGCCAAATATTTGGCGTTGGGGTAATGCCAAACTTCACCAAAGCGTAATCACCGCTCAGGTCAACAACTTCCCCTTTTGTCTCAAAGATGTAAGCGGAAAAGCGAGGATCGCTAGCCTGCGCTTCTAGGCTATTCTCTAGCTTGTCTTTAACCGCTTTCACAAAGTCACCGCGTTTGATTGGCATACCCTTACCGTTCAATAATTCACGTCTTTCAGCATTGTACGGCGGAAGCAGAACGGGCGATCGCACTTCCAGTGAATCCTGCAGCTACTAGCAGCATCGCCAGTCAACAACGCCCTGATTACTGGAGTAAAGGCTTGGAAAGCAGGGGACAGAATTGGCTAATCTGCTTCAGCTCGCGCAAAACCTGCTGCTGAAAGCCCTCTGGTGCATCATCTGCTTGCATCTGAAATCACATAGAGATATGGGACTAAATCACCTATTCGTCTTCAGCAAACACGTACTTGTACAGGTCGTTGGGGTTGGGTTCAGGGCTTTCGAGCGCAAACTGCACCGCTTCTTCAACAAGGGTCTGAATTTTTTTCTCGATCGCCTTTAGCTCTTCCTGGCTTGCCAGATTGTGTTCCAGCAAGTGCGCGGCAAATTTCTTGATGGGGTCACGGGCAAACCAGGCTTCTTTTTCAGCCTTCGATCGCAATTCATCCGGATCGGCTAACGAGTGACCCCGGAAACGGTAGGTCAGGCATTCAATCAGCGTGGGACCTTCACCTGCACGGGCACGCGCCACAGCTTCTTGCGCCACAGCACGCACGGCTAGCACATCCATCCCATCTACTTCGTACCCTGGCATCCCAAAAACGCTAGCTTTCTTGTAGATTTCAGGCTGGGAGGTGGCCCGTTCATGCGCCATGCCGATCGCCCACTTATTATTCTCTACGACGTAAAGAATCGGCAGTTTCCACAGTGCTGCCATATTCAGGCATTCAAAAAACTGACCGTTATTTGTAGTGCCATCGCCAAAAAATGCGGCTGTTACTTGATCAGACGACGCATCACCCATCGCTTCCCGCCGATACTTAGATTGAAATGCTGCGCCCGTCGCTACAGGAATGCCTTCACCAATGAACGCGTAGCCTCCCAGCAGCCGATGTTCTGCCGAGAACAGATGCATAGAGCCGCCGCGACCTCTGCTACAGCCCGTTTCTTTACCAAACAGTTCTGCCATCACGTTACGAGCAGGCACCCCCGCGCTCAGGGCATGCACATGATCTCGATAGGTGCTGCACACGTAGTCTTCGCCCGGTCGCATGGCTTGAATTACGCCCGTTGAAACCGCTTCTTGCCCGTTGTAAAGGTGGACAAAGCCAAACATCTTGCCGCGATAGTACATTTCAGCGCATTTGTCTTCAAAAAAGCGCCCCAGCACCATGTCTTCGTAGAGCCGCAGCCCTTCTGCTTTGGTGACGGTTGCGGTTGCAGCTTGAAATGTTGGGAAGACTCTTTCTTGAACCATTGACTTAATCCTGGCTGGAGATTCTCTATATTCGCTCGAATCGGTTACGTTTTCTAGAACTGAGTTTGAAAAGCGGCTTTCTGGAACTAAACTCTCTAGAGCTTATAGACTGGAACTAAACTCTCTAGAGCTTATAGAATTAATGTTACTTCCAGGATTTTTTTGCTTATCCTGAGATAAACTGCCAGTCTGGCATCTACGAGTTATGATGATGGCACCTTTTGGATTGGCGTTACCCGCTACCATAGCTTAACCTTATTGCTTACTGCTAGGAAAGTACACCGTGCGTATTCCGCTCGACTACTACCGGATTTTGGGTTTGCCGATTCAGGCAACCGCTGAACAGTTGCGACAGGCACACCGCGATCGCACGTTGCAATTGCCTCGCCGGGAGTACTCTGATGCGGCGATCGCATCACGCAAAAAGCTGCTCGACGAAGCGTTTACAAGGCTTTCTGATGGAGAACAGCGCCAGCTTTACGATACGGGGTTTCTAGCCAGAGCGTATGAGCTAGAGCCTGAAAATGGAGCGGTGATCGACCCCGCTAGCGGGCCACTAGCCGCGATCGAGGGTGGGGGGGATGCTCATACACCCAGTATTGAGATTCAAGACGATCAGTTTGTGGGGGCGTTGCTCGTCCTGCAAGATTTGGGCGAGTACGAACTCGTGTTGCGTCTGGGACGCCCCTTCTTGACAGGTGGGAGTGCCAGTCTGAAGCAGGGGCAGTTTGGCGATCCCAGTATTGTTTTTTCAGATATTGTGTTGACGGTTGCTCTTGCCTGTATGGAGTTGGGGCGAGAGCAATGGCAGCAGCGGCAGTACGAAAATGCATCGGAAGCGCTGGAGACTGGTCAGCAGTTGCTGTTGCGAGAAGGGCTGTTTGCCGAAGTGCGTGGCGAAATTCAAGCCGACCTTTACAAACTGCGCCCATACCGAGTGCTAGAGCTGTTGGCCCTGCCCGAAGATCAGGTCACTCTACGCCATCAGGGATTGCAACTCTTGCAAGACATGCTGCAAGAGCGAGACGGCATTGATGGCGCTGGGGATGACCAGTCTGGGTTAAATATTGATGACTTTTTGCGCTTCATTCAGCAGCTACGTGGGTACCTGACGGTGGCAGAGCAGCAAGTGCTGTTTGAGCAGGAAGCACAGCGCCCGTCGCCTGTAGCAACATACTTGGCGGTTTATGCCTTGCTCGCGCGTGGGTTCGCCGAACGGCAACCTTCACTCATCCGGCGGGCAAAGCTGATGCTCACGCGCTTGAGTAGTCGCCAGGACGTGCATTTAGAGCAGTCTGTTTGTGCCCTGCTTTTGGGACAGACGGAGGATGCGAGTCGTGCGCTGGAACGCAGTCAGGATTATGGGCCGATCGCCTTTATCCGTGAACATTCTCAGGGAGCGCCCGATTTGCTGCCGGGGCTATGCCTCTATGGCGAACGTTGGCTACAAGATGAGGTGTTTCCTCACTTCCGCGATCTAATGCAGCAGCAAGCCTCGTTGAAGGACTATTTTGCAGATCCGCAAGTGCAGTCTTACCTGGAAGAACTGCCAGAGGAAGCGGGGACCCAGACGGCATGGACATCACCGTGGCAAGCATCGGCTGGAGCGACTGACTCGTCGATCGCTGCCAATCGTCAGATAGTCAATCGGTCAGCGCCTGAGCCCGTGGCCGCAGGGGTGAATGGGCGATCACGTGCAGGCGTTCAGGAAGTCGGTGGAGCATCTGAGGGCAGTCGCGTTTCGGCGGAGCGATCGCTGGAGCAAGACACAAGCCATGAATATTTGATTAACACAGCACGCGCTCACATTGCGGCTCGCATGGGGACGGCAACGATTCCAGACGATCGACCGCCTACGGAGAGTGTGATGCCGATCGCTGAGCGTGTGCCGCAAGCAGCAGGTGCTCGTACAGCCACGGCAAAGCGACCAATAGGCGATCGTCCTCGTGGTGCTAACCGTACTCCCAGCAATGGCGATGGCCGTGGTCATGCCGCTGCTCGCCGCCGGGGCGATCGTCCACCTGCTCCTAAAGCGTTGGCAGCTTTATTGCCTTGGCTTTTGCCACTGGGTGTTATTGCCGGGATTGTGACGCTGGGCTTTATCGCTGGGTCTCTGTGGCGACGAGTATCAACGCCTGTCGTACAAGAAGAACAACTCAATTTGCGGCTCGATCGTCCTCTGATTGCCCCGCCGACTCCTACTGTGGCACCTAGCATTGCAGCGGTGGCAACGGGTGCTCTTACAACAGCAACAGCAGAAACAGTCATTCAAACCTGGCTTTCTGCCAAAGCCGATGCAATGGGTCCCGATCATAAAGTGGAACCCCTGGCAAAAATTCTGGTTGGGCCTAAGCTGGCTGAATGGGAAGGGGCTGCTGCCGATGCCAAACGCAAAAACGAATACCTGAAGTACGAACATACGGTTAAGGTCAACTCTGTCGATCCCGGTGCGACGAATCCTGATCAAGCGATCGTTCTGGCAGATGTCACAGAAGCGACCGAAGCTTATGAAGCCGATCAGCGAACGAGTGCTGATACCAGCAACCTGCGTGTTGAGTACAGGTTGGTGCGAAAAGATGGCATCTGGCACATTCAGAACTGGAAGCTTTTGCCATAGAGCCTTGTACAATAGGACTTACGCATTTGCCCCCAAACTCCCAATGCTGGGGGCTTTAATTGGCTCGGTTCCCCCAGCATTGGGGGCCAGGGGGCGAAAGATGATCGCTTTTGCGTAAGTCCTATACAAGTTGTGCGGTGTTGAAAAGCTGTTAACAACATCTTTGGCAGTCGTTCCCAAAGCCATAGGTATTGATGATGGCTAGTACTCTGTTTGATGCTTACTTGCCGCTGGTCTTATGGACTGGTTTAGGGCTGATCGCCTTTCGTTTTATGCCACAAGCCTTTCCTCGCTTGCTGGGTCGATCGCTCTATTGGGTCGGCGTGCCCTGGCAGATTTTGGCATTAGCGCGGCAAACGGATTATGCCCAAAATATTGGATTGGCTCCAACGGTGACGATCGCGGCGCTGGGCTTGGGGTTAGTGCTCGGTTGGTGCAGTCTACAACTCTACCAGCGCTGGCTACGAGCCACAGCAACAGAGCCTTCAGTGCCGTTGACCGCTGAAGCAACATCCCTCAATAAAGCGGTCGCAGCAATCACGTCTATATCAAAAGAGCCATCTCAAGCTGAACTCAACCGTGCGCAACGGGGCAGTTTTATTCTGGCGGCAACCATCGGCAACACTGGGTTTGTAGGCTTAGGATTGGTACCCGCGCTGATTAGCCAACCGTACCTGGGCTGGGCTGTATTCTACAGCGTGACGCATAACATTATTGGCACCTATGGAATTGGAGTGTTTCTTGCTAGCTACTACGGGCGATCGCAGCAGCAAAACCACTGGTGGGTGCAACTGCGTGATGTGCTAACCGTACCATCGCTGTGGGCGTTTGTGATTGGGTCTCTCACCCGATCGATCGCGCTGCCTGACATTGCAGAACAAGGTCTCCATGCCTCTCGCTGGTTTGTAATTCCCGGAGCGTTTCTGCTGATGGGGATGCGCCTGAGTCAACTTCACGGCTGGAAAAGCATTCAACCAGCTCTACTGCCCACGTTGGTCAAAATGCTGGTGTTGCCCCTTGCCGTTGGTATTGGTACGACACTGCTCGGACTTTCTGGCGATGCACGTTTAGCACTCGTACTAATGTCTGGGATGCCTAGCGCCTTTGCAGGGTTAATTCTGGCTGAGGAATACGAGCTAGACCGAGAGTTGATTGCTAGCAGTATTGCGCTTACCACGATCGCTCTGCTGTTTACCATTCCACTCTGGCTGTGGATCTTCCGCTAAGGCACAGGGATGGAGATAACGGCAAAAATTTGCCGCAGAGGCGCAGAGAACGCGGAGAATGACCTCTGTTGCCTCTGCGTCTCGGCGATCGCATCAGTCTCATGGTGTTAATTTAATGCATGATCCTCAGTCACGAAACCAGGAGCCAGTCATTCATTGCTGCTGACTCCTGACTTCTGTATTCTCCTATACCAACGCTGGCACCGGGATGCTCAGATGGGGATAGAGCGGATAACGGCTGCATAAGTTGGCAACTCGCTGACGGCAATCCTGGGCAATGGTCGCGTCATCAGGGTTTAGAAGGCGATCGGCGATGATGTTACCAATCTCTGTAAATTCTGTCTGACCCATACCGCGAGTGGTCATCGCAGGCGACCCTAACCGCAAACCACTGGTGACGAAAGGCGATTCAGGATCAAAGGGCACCGTGTTTTTGTTCGCGGTGATGTTTACGCCGCTGACGAGTTGATCGGCCAGCTTACCCGTAATGTCGATCGAGCGAAGATCAACCAGCATCAGGTGATTATCTGTGCCGTCAGAGACAATTTTCAGCCCGCGGGCTTGCAATTGGTTGGCTAGCGCACGTGCATTTTCAATCACCTGACCGCTGTAGGTTTTGAACTCAGGCTTCAACGCTTCACCAAACGCAACAGCTTTCGCGGCGATGACATGCTCTAACGGCCCACCCTGACTGCCGGGGAATACCGCTTTATCAAGCTTCTTACCCAGTTCGGCATCACGAGTGAGAATTAAACCACCTCTGGGGCCACGCAGCGTTTTGTGGGTCGTTGTCGTGACGACATCACAGTAGGGAATGGGGCTGGGATGATGCCCTGTAGCAACGAGTCCGGCAATATGAGCTATATCGGCAAGCAGGTATGCCCCCACTTCATCGGCGATTGCCCGGAACTTGTCAAATTCGATCACGCGAGGGTAGGCAGAATAGCCACAGATCAAGAGTTTAGGACGATGTTGCAATGCTAATTCGCGAATCTGGTCGTAGTCTAGTTGCTCGGTTTCTGGACTCACGCCGTAGTGGTGTACCTTAAACCACTTGCCTGAAACGTTGACTGGCGAACCGTGAGTTAAATGCCCGCCGTGGGCCAAGTCCATGCCCATGATGGTGTCGCCCGGTTCCAACAAGCTTAAGAACACCGCAAAGTTTGCCTGTGCGCCAGAGTGGGGCTGCACATTGGCATGGGCGGCACCAAAAAGTTCCTTTGCCCGATCGATCGCCAACACTTCCGCCTGGTCAATAAATTCACACCCACCGTAGTAGCGCTTGCTAGGAAGTCCTTCGGCGTATTTGTTGGTGAGGACTGATCCCTGTGCTGCCAGCACTGCCGCAGAGGTAAAGTTTTCACTGGCAATTAGCTCCAGGTGATCTCGCTGACGCTGGAGTTCCCGCTGAATGATAGAGGCGATCGCAGGGTCGGTTTCGGCAAGAAAGTCTAAGTTGGTTCGAGTCACAGGAGGAAACCCCTCAAAAAGCGGAATAAGTGCGTTCAGTTCTGAAGCTAAACGTACTTTCCCACTTTAGCAGTCGCCAAGCCAGGGTAGAGGAAAATCCTGTCTGGTTACATCAGAGTCATCCTGTTTATGGCCGTTAAAACGACGCTTCATCAAAAAATGAGTCAAAGAATACGATGGCTTTAAAGGAAGCGTATTAAGCTGTGTAGCAATGCGCCCGAACTCATTGAGCAGTCTCTTACAATGAGGCTAGAGCCGCTGATTCAGGGATTTCGGTCGTTCATTGGAGGTGTTGCATGCTAGTCATCCTCATGGACAATCAACTCATTGCACCACAAGCTGTCTGTGCAACATGCCTAATGGCCGATCAAAGCGGTAGACCCCGCTGGCAGAGCGGTAAACTCCGCTGTGGTCGTGCCATTCACAAAGCAAGTGAGCAACAGCCTGAGCAATTTGAGTGTCAAATGGGCTTTCGGTTCGCGGACATTGAGTAAGAGCACAAGGATAAGGGACTAAGGCTGAAGGCTAAAGGCTAAAAAGCTGACTGCTGACCGCTCAATCAACTCAAACTCAAAACTTCCAGGCTGACCGCTGATAGCTAACCGCTAATTGCTCCACAGGCTGTAGACTGGACTCGTTGAGTTGATAACTTGCCTGTGCTTATTGCCGATCGTGTGATCGTACCGCTGGATGTGTCGAGTGAGCAGGACGCGATCGCCCTCCTCGATCGGTTGCCTCAGGTTACCTTTTGGAAGGTAGGACTAGAACTGTTTGTCAGTAGTGGGCCGACTATCCTATCAGCATTAAAGACGCGGCAAAAGCGAATTTTTTTAGACCTTAAGTTTCACGATATTCCTAATACAGTTGCAGGGGCGTGCGCCGCAGCGGCTCGTCACGGCGTTGATTTAGTTACCCTGCATGCGACGAATGGCAAAGAGAGTCTACAAGCCGCGCAAGAAGCTGCTATCACAGGAGCCGCGGAAGCAGGACAGCCCGTTCCTAAGTTACTAGCCATTACCTTGCTGACAAGCTTAACCGCGCGATCGCTCGCTTTTGAGCTAAAAGTGCCGCTTGAGCTGCCAGAATACGTGTTGCACATGGCACTTTTGGCAAAGGAAGCAGGCTTGGCAGGGGCAGTCTGTTCACCCCAAGAAGCCGCACAACTACGGCAGATTTGCGGAGATAACTTTTTGCTGGTGTGCCCTGGGGTGCGACCAACCTGGGCAGATGCCAAAGACCAACGACGGATCGTGACACCTGACGCTGCGCTAAAGGCCGGTGCAGACTATTTGGTGATTGGTCGTCCCATTACAGCCGCTGCCGACCCAGTTGCGGCATTTGAGCACATCTGTGAAGAACTGGCAACGGTTGGGTAGGAGGGTAGGGGAATGGGGTGTAGGGTATAGGGTGTGGGGTGACGAGATCGCTGAAAGTGGAGAGTAACGGTGATGCGGCTGAACGATCGCTGGCTACAGAGGCTGATTGGGTTGGGGCTGGTTTGGCTGTTAGTCGTGCCAGTAGATGCGGCTGAACGATCACCTGATCGCTCGTCTCCTCACCCCTCTCTCCTCACCCCTCATCCCTCACCCTATACCCGTCTAGCACGCAAATTTACATGCCCGACCGCACTGGAGCCGCTCACAACAGCTTTGCTGCGAGATCTACCAGGCTATATCAACCGCTCCAACGTGCGGTTAGGTGCTCAGCAAGGCACTGTACCAACCTATGCCATTCTGGCGAGTCAACCGGACTTTATGCCCTTGCCAACTGGTTCTAGCGAGTATCCCGACCCAAACGATGCAAATTTGCACCAGGTCTTTTTCACTGTTTTAGAGCGGCAATACCTCGGCAAGCGCGTTGTCGAGTTTCAGCAGTACCACTGGCTCTTTTTGGCGCAAACGGCAAATGGTTGGCGGCTTGCACTCTTGTTTTCTCGCATAGGCTCCTACCCCAGCGATCGCAAGCCTGTTACGCCTCCCCGTGACAGCAGCCAAGGTTCAACCGCTGAAGCGATTCGGACGTGGCTAAGCAGTTGTGAATCAGAAGCCGTTAAGCCTTGATGGATATTAGCGGTCAGTGATTAGGAGGCAGAAGGCTAGGGAAGTTATTGGTTGCAAAGCCCTAAAGCCTTGCAGACATACCAGAAAGGGCATATCAGAAAAGTTGTTGGTTTTTAGAAGAAAGCTGACCGCTGATAGAAGGCAGAAACAAACTCAAAACTCCCCGCTTCCTACTCTCTACTTTTCTGCCTTAAAGCGCAAATCCCTGTACAAGCGTTGTTCCCAATGTCCCTTCAAAGGTTGGTTTTGTCGCTGTGATGAGGACTGCGACTCGTTTGCCATCTGGGGATACTTTCACTTGGCGGATAGAATAATCCAACACGTTGTCTCGAAAGTTGGTGAGGGTGTCGAGCGATCGCTGCTGCCCGTCATAATTCACACCAAGCTGCATAGATGCTTTGTCCTGCGTGCTTTTCTGCTGGAGGTGAAGCTGCAAGTCGCGGTTGTTTAGACGCATGGTGACAGTTTCGCTGCCATCCACTGTGCGTGATCGAGACACGATCGGAATTTCAATGCCTGCTACTGGAGGCGTTAAGTTCAAGTCTTGGCGCACTTTCCACGTTTGCTTTAATAGTTCACTTTCCGCTTCAGACAGCTTCATGCCTGCCTCTTTTTCGCTGTAGTGCGTTTCAACACACGCATCTTCAACACAGCGATTGCCATCCAGCTTGACAAGCTGTAATACGGACTTTGGTATTCCTGCGCCTGTATCTTGAGAGCTTTCTAGATAGACGAAATAGTTCCCATCCGGTGAAAACCCGGTCATGCGCGGTGTTGCCCGAAAGGTGGGGGTACGCTCAAGGGGCAGTGGCTTGTTGGCAGGAGCGGAGGCGATCGTGCTACGCGATTCTTTCGGTAGAGCAGCGTTGGTGGGCGTAGAGGCGATCGGTGCTTTTGGCTGTTGTGCTGCAATCGAAGGGGAGGGCGATTTGCCGCCGAGAGGCGCGATCGCAGTGGCACCGGGCATGGGTGAGACTTCAGGCTGTACTGCGGTCGCTCCTGGAGCTTCAGATACTTGCGTCTGCGGTGTCTGCGAACAGGCAGCGAGTAGTCCCAACGCTAGAGCCGTGGGAACCCAACGAAGGACGGTTTGTGAATGTTGCCACATGGAAGTGTTAAAGAAACAGGAGACATAGGCAGTTGGCTCAATGTATCGCTTTCGGAGGAACCAGCCAAGCATGCCGTTTAGGATACTAAACAGATACGCTGTGTGATCGAGTCATTCCGGAAACAGCGCTAAAGCAAAGCGGAATACTGAACGGTTGCTGCAAGCTGACGCTTGAGTGTTTGTCAGATGTGGAATGGCTTTGCTCTCACACTTTCAAAAGGAGTGTCTTCTCGCCGTTCCACTGTGCTTCACAAAACGAGACGGCTACTTTAGGTTGATTGAGGAAAATAAGTCATGATGAACGGTATCCCTGCAAATTATTTGAGGGGGAATGATGCCATTTTTGCCCTTCCGAGAGCCTGGTTCGACCATCTGCTTTGCCGATCGCCACGAAGCTGGTGAAACGCTGGCGCAGGCTGTTTTACACGTAGTAGCACAATACCCTGCACTAGAGACAGCCCACTTTGTTGTATATGCCTTGCCCAAGGGTGGTTTGCCGATCGCAGAGCCGATCTCCAGAGCCTTAAACTGCCCTTTAGATGTGATTGTGGCGAAAAAGATTACCCGACCAGACAATGTCGAACTGGCGATCGGTGCTGTGACAGCCGACGGGCATGTGGTTTGGGATTCCTATCGCCGCGACTTTCACGCTACGGTTTCAGCGGCAACATTACCAGAAACCAACCTGCCGACTGGTTCCTACCTCTATGAAATAGCGCTAAGGGACGCACAGACCCAGGCTCAGACTCAGCTAGCCGCCCTTTCTTCCGACCATCCTCGCTTTAGTCCACGCGATGCCATTGCGCTGCTAGTCGATGACGGCATCGCTACTGGGATGACTATAAGCGCTGCTGTACAAGCTATGCGATCGCAGCAACCTGCTCAAGTGTGGGTTTGTGCCCCCGTTGCGCCTCGTGAATTAATGCCAATACTTCAAGCTGATGCCGATCAAGTGATCGTGCTAGCAACGCCTCACCCGTTTTATAGCGTCAGCCGCTTCTACAAAAGCTTTCCTCAAGTCACAATTGCAGAAGCTGTGGCATATCTGCATAACTAGGTTTGGCGCAATTTGCTTTTATCATTCCGGCAGCCTATAGCATTCAATCTTTTCGCTGTAATGGATGAACCGAGAGCGACTACTTTAGAATTTAAAGGCTCAGGCATCCGTGGAGCATATCCTTCTCCCTTCTAAAGCGGCCTAAGCAACCTATGTCATCGGCATCTACCAACCACTTTACGAATTTTTTGCAGATTCATGGCAACTGAAGATCAGATCAGCCTGTTTAACCTTCCAGCCTCTGACAAAGCTCTACCGCCAGAAGACTTTGACCCTGAGCAAATTCCCACCAGTGTTAAAGTTCCCATTCCTCCTGGCACCTATCAAACGATGGATCAGATGTTGGCGCATTGCAGCCGCTGTTTTCGTTGCGCACTGGGGCAAAGCCGCACCAATGCTGTCGTCTCACGAGGCAGTGTTCACGCGCCTATTATGATCGTAGGTGAAGGGCCAGGGCAAAATGAGGATGAACAGGGCAAACCTTTTGTCGGCAAATCTGGGCAACTGCTCGACAAAATTCTCGCATCGGTGAATCTTAACGCGGAACAGGATATTTTTATCTGCAACGTGGTGAAATGCCGTCCACCCGAAAACCGCACGCCTACTACGGAAGAGGCCGATGCTTGCAAAGGCTACTTGTTAGAGCAGATTCGCCTCGTAAATCCAAAAATTATTCTGCTGACGGGTGCAACTGCGTTGAAGGGCTTACTGGGCATCAAGCAGGGCATTACTAAAGTGCGAGGGCAGTGGATTGAGCAGGACGATCGCTTCTACATGCCCATCTTTCACCCGGCTTACTTGCTGCGAAATCAATCGCGCGAACGGGGGCAACCCAAATGGTTGATGTGGCAAGACATCCAGGCTGTAAGGGCGAAGCTTGATGAACTGCGCGCAGGTTAGCCCATCGTGGCTCTCAAGGATCACCGCTCTAAATACTGCTGAAGATACGACTCAAACCGCTCTTCGAGTTGCTCAGTCTTCAGCGACCTTGTCCAGTATTCTGTGACGGTGTGACCAAAGGCCCAAGCATTGCGATCGGGTGACGTAGAATTACTTAACAACAGCGGCCACAGTCCGAGTAGGTCGAAGTTTCGTGCGTTTGGCAGATCGGCGTTGAGTAGCGTGAACAAGTCGTAGGCCATCTGGAGTTTGCCCAGCACTACGGGCAGTTGCTCGACGGGAATCTGCTCTGCTAGAAGGTATGCTAGCGTAGGTGATCCAGTTGTCAGAGTCGAAACGAACCGCAGCACAGGGCTTTTGAGTAATGCTGTGAGTCCCTGCGTGGTCGTCATTTGAAACGTATAGTGCTCAATAATTTTAGCTGCCGCGATCGTCCGAGCGTCCAGGTTCCGCAAAAAACGGGCAAGTCGCAATTGCTTGGCGGGCGCGATCGCCTCCATCAGCCCCACCGAGAGCGTATCGAAGCCCCAGGCCGTGCGACCCGTGTCTAAATCGCCTGTCACGATCGGCACGACTAGCTTGCAGAAATCGCCCAGCAGTTTAGCGCGGTACTCCGTTGCGTCTCGAATCGCCTTTTCTTTTGGTCGATCGCCCCATTCCCAATCGTAAGGTGGTGCCCACTCGCGTAACGGACGCAGGCGATCAACCTGCGTTACAACGGCAATCGCTGGTAAATCAGCGACGCCTGCCTTGGCATCTTTGAGAAAGTCCACGTCCATTTGTAGGGCTGGATCAAGGGCAGGCGTGACCAGCAGCAGCAAATCTGCCTGGGTGATATAGTCCAGCACTTGCTCTCGTAGATCATCTCGTGTTGCCTGCTCATACCCTGGTGTATCCCAAAGCGTTAAGGCTTCGCCCTCGGCTGCTTGCCAATGGTAAGACTGCACGCGATCGGTACTGGGAAGCACATCCACCTCTGCACGGCGATCGACAAAGAGCGTGTTGATCAAACTGCTCTTTCCGGCTCCCGTTCGCCCAACCAGCAGAATATTGACGGGTTTTTGCTCCACTGCTTCAGTGGGTTCAGCTTGCGTCAGAATGTCGCGTAAGGTTTGGGTCTTCGCTTTGGGCAAGCTTGGAGCCGAGGATGGCAGTTCCAATGTCGCAGCAGGCATCCCCCCGTAAAGCGCGATCGCCTGTCTGCCCAGATTTGTTAACGCTGCTTCTCGTAAGAGCTGTCCTAGATTGACCAACAGTTCCTGCGTGGCTCGATTGCTCGATCGCTGCGTGGCTGTGCGGGCCAGTGCTGCTACCGGATTCAACAACCACTGTGCCCAGTTCCACACCTGCACCACCTTACGCGCCGATGGCTCTAGTTTTTGATAGAGTTCATACGCCTGATACGCCTGCCCGATCGTCACCTGATTCAAAGCGGGCGACAGCTTTTGCATCCACTGATCCATATCGTCCACGGTGCCCCGCATCAGCGCATAGGCTTGTGGAACATAGATTTGCAGCAGCGGGCGTTGCACCTGGGGGTAGTACGCATGCGCAACGGTTTCTACCACTTGCTTACATCGCCCCCAAAATTCAGTCCATCCTTCCCAAAGGGGTGGGTCATTCCGCGCCTCTTCCAAGATTGTGTGGATGGCTGTTTCCGCTTGTCGTGTAGTGCTGGTCGATGCCGTTACCACTTCGGTCGTGTCTGCTTCTAACTCCTCTGTCACTTCAGCAACGACCGCTCGAACTTGCGCTAATGCTGGCTGTGTCCACTTCACCAATAGCCAACGCCAAAGTACAAACATCACCACCACAACGCCCCAGATCCAGCTAATGCCCCACTGCTGAATCTGCAACCCTGCTGCGATGACCAGAAAGCTAATGATGCTGGCGATCGGAAAACCCAATGCCATCCACTGCCACAGTTTTAATCGCACCATTGCTACCGATTGAGCGCGTTCTCTTTAGTGTAGGCAATTGGGAGAGGTGTGAGGGGTGAGGGGTGAAAGTTTTGAGTTTTGAGTTCTGAGTTTTGAGTTAGGGTTCAGCCTTTAGCCCTCTCCGCTCTAACAACTAAAAACCAACCACTAACACCTGATCTCACCTCTGACTACTGTGCCATTGTGATTGAAGGGTTGTTTGTAGATTTGCGAAAGAAAGGGGCTGAGTGGGCACATAACCAGAAATAATCGCTAGGGCTGTAGTGATGACGATCGCGTTTACAACAGCAGCATTTTTGTTAAGCAAGGTAGACATGACGACTTCGGAGCGTGTAGTTCCTCAGTTATGTCATCGTTCGTCTAAAGCGACCGTGACAGTCAAACGCTGAAACCCTAATTCAAGTCATATCTAATCGTGATCGCGATCACACTCTGATTACAGCAGGATGGAAAGCCGTATTGCCAGGTGCAAAGCTTGGATACAGTCATTCACGCGGTGCAAGCGTACTGAGGTCAGCCCCTACCTCCTGCCCTCTACCTCCTGTCTTCTTCTGATTAACGTCCCTAAAATGGTCAAATTTCCCCAGTAAAAAGCTTTAGGGTTGTGATTACCGCTGCTCGATCGGGCGAAAGACGCTGACTCAAGTCGAGTTGGGTCACGATCGCCTCTAGTGTTTCTCCCTGTTGCCAGCGTTTACTGAGTGCGGTAATTTCATCCCACAGAAGGTCGCTCTCTGCATAGGTTTTGGCGATGGCGATTGGCAGTTCTGGATGAGGACACCCTTCTGCTTTCGTCATCATGTTGTGTGGAATCGCCAGCGTACGATCGAAGCAGTGGTACCAGCACTTGGGTTGGAGTGGTAGCGCAGAGTGAAATAACTGCTGATGTTCTTCGCTGTCAACGGCACGATCGTCCGCACTCGACACAATGAGCATTGGTGCAGCAGGCTGAACTTTTGCACGATCGAGAATCTCCTGGCCCATGTCCAAAAATACCCGCAGCGCTGGCATTTGAAAGCCACCGTACCCAAAGCCGACGTTTCCAGGTGCTACCTTCCACTCAAAATAAACGTTCATGCGTTCAACGACCCAGTCTACTAGAGTGTTTGTACCGCTTAAATAGGGCGCGAACAGTAGGCTACGATCGACCTGCTGAGCACATTCCAGTGCTAACCAGGCACTCAACGTGCCGCCACCCGACAAGCCTCCCACAACGACGCGATCGCCCAAGGCTTGAGCGTTTTCTAACCAATTGCGCCCAAACTCCTGGTAGATGTACGGGTTTTCTGGCAACGGTGGTGGGTGATCGTCATTCCAGTCGCCTGCCTGCCCGTGCCCTGGTAGCAGCGGAATCAGGACGTTGTAGCCTGCCTGAAAAAATGCCTCGCCAATGGGAACAAACTGCTCTGGTGCGGCTGTGAAGCCGTGGAAGAAGACAATGACCTTAGCTGTTGGATCAGATTGCAAGAAAAAGCGCGATCGACAGGTGTCGTCACGGAGCCCAAGCGCATCTTCTCGTGCCCTCGTCTTTTTGATTAAAGTTTTAGCCAAATCGGTATAAGCCATCATTTCACCAACACCTTCTTGCATTGACACGTTTGTGCGGTTTGGCGCTGCTTTACAGCCGTTGTAACGCCAATAAACAGGTTTTCCCAGAAGCCTTGCGGTAGATTCTCGATCATGCCTGACAATGCTGAGGCTTGACTACAAAGAACTTGAGAGCATCCTAATCGTCGATCGACCATAGAAAGATGAACTTATATAAACATTGACGATTCTGGTCTAAAACTGTATGATTAGATACAGAAAAGTAAATCGTTCATCTCGATTTCTGATCTAAGGCTCATGGCTCAAACGGGTCTTTCCACAACAGAAACCGGACGGAAGTAGGGAGTCATCCCGAAGGAACGCGCCTCTCGCAACACATCATCCAGGAGGCGAAATATGAAACTCTCTTATCGCAACGTTGATTACGACTTTAACCCTTCTTCTCTACAAGCGCGTGGAGCAAAGCATCGTTTGGCTGAAGCTTCTAGAGCCAGAGCTTTGGGTGCTATTCTCACCTATCGCGGTGCTACTTACACGGTTGATCCATCCGCTCAAGCGGCATCTGCTAGCCCTGGTGCTCCCGCTGGGACAGTGCTGACTTATCGTGGGTTCTCTTATACCGTGCAACGTGTCTCTGTACCCGTCGCAGCGGAACCAGCCGTTGTAAATCATGCCAAAGTTCCTGCTTTATCCATTCAAGAGCAAGCACGGGCACTTACAATGAATCATCATCGCGCCATGAAGAAACGGCAACAAGTGATGCTGGTACGATCGGCGGCTGAAGTTGGCATGTCTGCTACGGCGGCTAGCCATTGGGAGCGGATTCAAGAAACCTTTAACCCCGTGCTTCAGGCGACCTACGATCGCAGCCACGCCGCCCTCAGCTAATCCAGTCTTGCCAGGATTCATTTTGCGTTCTGGCTTGTCTCCCAAAGAGTGAAATAAGTGAGCCATCTCGTGAGAAGGGATGGCTTTTTTCTTTAAAGTGTTGGGGAGTGGGGAGGGGAGTTTTGAGTTTTGAGTTGGAAGAGCGGTCAGCTAACCCTGCGGGAAGCAAGCTACAGCGGTCAGCCGTCAGCGTAGAAGTTTTGAGTTGCGAATTGCCCCCTGCCTTCTCTGCTTCCCCTGCTTCTCTTGCCTTCTGCTCCCTTTTACCTTCTGCTCTCTGTCCTCCGCCTCCTGCTCAACCAAACCCAGGAGATAAATTTCTCGCTGTGCTGCATAATGGCGGAAAGACTGGTAGTATACAAGTTGTTGTTTCCAGCGTTGGAACGACACACGCACCGTTGAGTCGGCTTTAAGATTGGGTATGTTAGAAATAGGTGCGGTCAGATGTTTCAGCGGCGGCTCTACCAGCTTCGGCTTTATTGATATGGTCAGCATGGCATGAGTATGACAGGCGCAAACATTAACTTCCCCCATTACTATGAAACGGCGATCGCTTGCCAAGAACAGAGCGTCCGAAATTGAGACGTATATTGAGGTTCAGGCTCGTCAGGGTCTGATGCTGGCAGAAACGCATTGTTATAGCGAGGCGATCGCTTGCTATAACCGTGTACTCCAGATTCGAGATGATCATTTTGCGGCCTTGTATGGTCGAGGAGTTGCACTGGCAAACCTGGGTCAATACGGGGCAGCGCTGCTTTGCTTTGACCGGGCGATCGCGGCTGATGACACTCAACATGAGGCATGGACGTTTCGAGCCGTTGTTTTGATTCATTTAGAACGGTATCAAGATGCTCTGGCAAACTGTGAGCAGGCTCTAGTCTTGCATCCCCATGATTGGGAGGCGTTGACCTTTCGTGGTGTGGCGTTTTACTACCTGGGGCAGTACCAGCGTGCCTATGAGAGCTACGATCGCGCAACTGGGAGGACAGTCAAGCGATGGAGTTTGCGAACACTGTGGTTCAGACTGTTGGGTCAGTTGAGCCAGAAGCAATCCACCTAACCAGGCTGCTTACCTTCACGCTGATCGCAGCAGTTGGAGTAGGACATTGCGATAAATAATGCGCCCTTTTGCATTCAAGTGAACGCCGTCAGTGGTTAGATCTTCGCGGAGCGCCTGCCCTTGATATAGCGGTTGCAGCCTGCCGTTGAGAAAGCTGACCTGTTCGCTGCTGGCAACTTGTTGCAAAAGTCGATTGATCTCATTGACACGGGCGATCGGCCCTGCCATGTCGATGTTCTGACTAGCAGCAATGGTGGAGTAGAAGGCAGGCAACAGGACAATGCGGTTGGCTTGCAGTTGTCGGCTGAGCGCGATCGCCTGCCGCATATTGGTGACAAACTGATTGTTACTAATAATGTACTCAGCATCATTGGTGCCCATCGCAATGATGACCTGGTTGCAACGAACGCCAACCGACCATTCTCGCCGCAGTTGTTCGAGCAAGGAAACGCTGCTCATGCCGCTGAGGGCAAAGTTGAAGGTGCGATCGCCTAGCGTGTTCCCTAGCCCTGATGTGATGGAATCGCCAAACACGCAGTTGTTGTACTGCTGATTGCGAGTGATGTTAAGTCGGTACTGCACCTCGTCTTGCCACCAGGGAATAGCGGTGACAGTATCTGGTTTAGGTTGCCCACTTGCCAGCGCTACTAGAGAACTCATGTTGGCAGGTGCATGCAAAGCATCGCGCCAGCGCTCAAACAGGCCAGCTTGAAGGGCGATCGTCAGTAGCAGCGCCAGCAGCGCCATATTTAAGTAAAACGAACCTTTCATTAACCAACGCTTCATTGCAATGCCACCGAATGTTTAACGCCTGAGCGACTTGAGAACAGATGCCAACCTAATTTGAGGACGGGGCTAACGAACCAATTGTGCCGTTAAGTACTAGGAGCTTGGATGCATCAGCCCGATCAAGCGGACTACTCGCGGTGGCTGTCTTGGCGCATTCCGTCAGGCGATCGCTTCAACTGTAAGTCGGCGAAGCACCAGTACTGACTAACTCTACGCGATGCGACCCTTTTTGCAAACCATAAAACTTTACGTCTGTCGTGCGAGTCGCCAAGGAACCATAGTCTGTAAATCGATCGTATAGGCTGCCTGCGACCAACCCGGCACGAATACGGTTGCCTTGAAGTGAAATCAGTCCTGCTGCTAAGGCTGTAGCGCTAATCAAAAAAGATTTTTGCTAAAACAGTTTGCATTTGAACAGTTCACGTGTTATATCTTAAGTAGATTGTAAGAGTTAGTACAGTCGATGAGTAAACAGTGGGGAACCAGCAGGGTAGCTTCAGGCGCAAACGGCCTACAGGCTTGCTTGAGAGCGTTTTCTCTGTGCTTCCAGCGCTAGTTTACGTTCTAGATCATTGCAAACATCAATAAAAGGAGATTCTCAAATGGCGACCGATCTGAAAGCAACCTTTGAAGACATCAAAAATCAAGTCTTGCAAGGTAAAGCGATGGATGTTTTCGAGCAATATTACGCAAATGATGTGGTGATGCAAGAAAATGACAATCCGCCTACGGTTGGCAAAGACGCAAACCGTCAGCGAGAGTTAGAGTTTTTCTCAAAGCTGACCGAGTTTCGTGGAGCCGAGGTGAAAAGCGTTGCCTATGGCGATGATGTCATTATTTCTGAGTGGTTTTTAGACTACACCCATGCCGATTGGGGCAAGCGTACTTACGACCAGGTCTCGGTTCAAAAGTGGACGGATGGCAAGGTTGTCCATGAGCGCTTCTATTACGCCAGTTAAGACCCTGATTTGAGCTTGCTATTGAGGGACTATCGCTCATTCATGGTGGACGCGATCGTCCCTCCTACTCCCATACCCTACCCCTTAAATCCCATGACTCTTCCCAATCACCCAATGACGACGAAAGAAGCGGGATAGCGATGATTCTTCCAGCGTGAGGGAAATGGGGCGACCGTGAGGGCAGGTGCGCGGATGGCGGGTTTGCTGCCACTGATTGAGTAGGGTTTGCATCTCGTGGAGGGTGAGCGGTGTCCCGTTGCGGATGGCGCTCCGACAGGCTGTAGCCACCTGCGCCGTTTGTAAGTCTCCGCCCAAACTGAGTTCTAGCAGAGCTTCTGTGCAATCGTCTCGCTGTGCCAAGATAGCAGGAGCCGATCGCACCATCCACACGGCTTCGCCAAAAGGTTCAACGTCTAAGCCCAGTCGTTGCAGTTGTTTTACTTGAGCCACCGCCAGTTGATTCAAAATGATTGCTGGTTCGAGAGATACAAGCTGCCAGCGATCGCACAACTGCTCATAGAGCACGCGTTCATGGGCAATGTGCTGCTCCACCAACCAAACGCCAGTAGGATGCTCGGCGAGGATGTAAGTGTTGTGTACCTGGGCGAGGGCTTTGAGGGGAGTGGGGAGTGGGGAGTAGGGAGTGGGGCGAAGAGAGTTTTGAGTTTCAAGTGTTGAGTTTTGAGTTGCGTTTGCTTCCCCTGCCTCCCGTGCTTCCCTGCCTTCTGCCTCTCCTGCTCCCTCTGCCTTCCCTACTTCCTGAATTTTTCTCTCGCCATACCCACTTTCAGCTTCAGCCGCTTTTAACAGCGTGCCAACTCGCTGCGAATAGAGAGTATCGGCTAGGTTCATCGGGCTGAGGCGAAGCGCCTGGTCGATCGCGCTAGCAACCTGTTCTCGCCAGAAACTAAGGTGATGCAGATAAATTTCGGCCTTGGCAGGATGACGGTTCCAGTCGATGTGCTCTGGGGAAATCTGGAGATGCACGAGACAAACGGGGAAGCGATCGCGCGGCACGGTTTGCCGAAAGCTAGCCAGAATGGTCTGCTCTAACTCTGGCATTTGTACAAAGCGACCATTGATTGCCACGCGAATCCAATCTGGACGGTGGCGATGGCAGCGATCGGGCAAGCCAAGGAGGAGATAGAGAGAAGGATAAGGGCTAAAGGATAAAGGATAAAAGGGGGATTGACTTTCTTCATCCTTCATCCTTAATCCTTTAGCCTTTTCAAACTCGGTGATTTCTAGCGTTAACTCCTGCAAAGCGTCTGCCTGTACATCGCGCAGCATTTGGGGCAAGATTTGCCGTGCGGTTGTGCCAGCCCAAAGCTGAAACCAATCCCGATCACGGGGTGTTTCGCTGCGAGTATCGGTTTGCTGCACCTGCCAGGTGACATGTGGGTGACAGAGCGCCAGTTGATGAATGGTAGCTTGTACGGCTCGCATCTGCTGGGCTAAGGGTGGCAAGCCCTGACGACGGGCAACCCAGTGACCAAACAAGCGATCGACTGTGACAACTGTGCCAGGTGCGATCGCAACAGGCTCTAACCGCAGTGGCTCTCCTTGTACGTCGTACTGCACTTGCCAGCCTTCACTAGACCCTGCTGGACGGCTCAAAATTTCTAGATCGGCGAGTTGGGCAAGGCTGTGGAGAGCTTCGCCTCGAAAGCCCAGGCTGGTAATTTTCCAAAGATCATGGCTGTCTCGGATTTTGCTGGTACTGTGAGGGGCGGCGGCTTGCTTCAGGTCGGATAGCGTCATGCCGACACCGTTGTCCGCTACCCGTAGCCGCCATTGATCAGGCGAAAGTGCGATCGTAATGCGGGTTGCACCAGCATCAAGCGCGTTTTCTGCCAGTTCTCGCACCACTGCCGCCAGGGAATCAATCACTTCTCCCGCTGCAATGAGATGCACAACCTCTACTGGTAGAGTCTCAATCCCAGATGTCATACCTCTAGTGTAGGTGAGACCTTCAAACAGTGAGCAAGTTTGGTGCTGAAAGTCGATCGCTAACCGCTAGTTACAGCTATTTGCATCTGCATTCACCACACCCGATACCCTGCACCCTGCACCCATCTCGATATAGCTGTGGCTGACCCGATTGAGAACCGCTGTAAATCACTGAACAGGTTGCCAGAGCTTGATTTTGCCATCGTTGCCTGTGCTGGCGATCGCTCGACCGTCGGGTGTCATGACTACCGTAAAAATAGGGTCATCCGAGAGGGTTTTGATCAGCCTTCCGGTTGCTGTATCCCATAGCTTGATGGTTTTATCGCGGCTACCGCTGACGATCGTGCGTCCATCAGGGGCGATCGCAATGGCGGTGATCACATCGGAGTGTCCAATCAACGTTGCGTGCAGTTGGGTCGTTTCCATATCCCAAAGTTTGATGGTGTTATCGCCGCCGCTGATGAGCTGTTTGCCATCGGGGCTAAAGGCAAGGGTATAAACCGGGCGTTTGTATGCCACAAAGGTGTGAATGGGTTCTCCAGTGGCCGGGTTCCAGAGCCGAATGGTGCCGTCATAACTACCGCTGGCTAGCGTCTTACCATCCGGGCTAAAAACAGTTGCATTGACGGTATCGTTATGCCCGGTCAAGGTGTGAAGCAATTGCCCCGTTGCTACATTCCAGAGTTCCACAGTTTTTTTCCAACTGCTGGTAGCAAGGATTGTGCCATCGGGACTAAAGGCGATCGACTGCACGGGAAACGGGTACTTTGCCACCGATCGTATAAACTGCCCGGTGCTGGCCTGCCAGAGTCTGACCTTGCCGTCATCGCCACCCGTTGCCAGGACTTTCCCATCCTTGCTAAGGGCGATCGACTCTACCCTGGAACGAACACTGAAGTCCCGCAGCCTCTTGCCTGTGCTGAGTTCCCATAGATCGGCAAACCCCTCAATGCTGCCGCTGGCGATCGTCTTACCATCTGGGCTAATGGCAATCTGATGGATGGGTTCGTCCGCTTTGGTAATGGTGCGCACTAATTGAGCCGACTGCCAGGGACTAGACACACTAGCACTGGGTAACGGGCGATCGATGGACGGTGGAAAGTCTGAAGACGAAGATGAATCGCAGCCTGTAAGGAAACCTGTAAGGACAGCGATTGTGACTAATCCACCCGGAATGATGCGTCTTGCTGCCATCTCGATCGTCCCTCTGCTGCCTCTCCTATCTATTTTTGCACCTGGAAGGTGGGTTATTCTTGCACCTCAGAAGTGGCTGGCTTAGGTTCAGCCCGTTGAACCTCAACAGGTGCCGCTGGCGTGGGTGCTAAGGTTGGGCTAACGGCTGGCGGATTAGCAGAGACATCCATTGCCGCAATTGGGGCCAGCAAACGAGCGATTTCTGCCTCCTTTTGGAGTTGCTGGGTCGAAGAGACGAGCTTGCTTAAGCTATTAATCAGTTTGCGGAGATTAATCCGAAAGCTGGGATCACCCGTCAACTCGTCTAGATCGGAGGTGATTTTTTGCGTGTTTTGAAAGGTCGATCGAGCCGAATCCAGGGTTTGCTGAAGCAACAGGACATTGTTAGGGTTGCCAAAATCTTGCGAAAAGGTGCGCAAATTGGCCGAAGCCGCTGCTGCATTGGCCGAGAGCGTTTCCAAGTTGCGGAGCACTTCAGTTCGCTTGACTTGATTCAAAACGGGGGCGAGGCTGGCGATCGCACCCTTCAATTCACCGCTTGCCTCACTCACGTTGCTCAAAGTCGTGGTGAGTGAATTTCGATTGGTTGCCAGCAGCCGATTTGCTTCCTGGGCTGTTATCCCCAATTGACGGGCCGAAAGGCGAAATTCATCCAGCGTGGGTGCAACCGATTTGAGAGGTTTAGAAACCTCACGGCTCAGCTTCGCAATGCCTGCCGCCGCGTTGGACGCATTTTTTGCGACCGAGTTTACGTTGGCGGTAAATTCTGGATCACTGACTAGATTGGCAATGCGAAGCACCGCCCGGATCAGCTCGTTCACGTTGAGCCGCGCCTGACCCTGTAGCCGGGAGCCATTACAAATAATGATGCTGGGATTGCAGTTGCGATCGAGCGGTTGAGCAATCTCACCTGGCGGCAGATCCTGGAGCGGCGAAATGTCGATCGACGGTTCTCCAATTAAACCGGACTGATTAGCTTCAATGACCGCGCTACTGGGAATCAGCAGATCAGACGGGGAGATTTTCACCTTCAACACCACACCTCTGGGCTGTGGTTTCACTCCCACGACTTCGCCCACTCTAATACCACGGTAAGCAACGGGTGTGCCCTGCTTGATGCCGCCTGCATTATCAAATTCGACAAAGGCATTGTAGCTGCGCTTACCTGGACTGAAGCCACGCAACCAGACGACCAGCAAGACAAACAGCCCTACTGCTAACAAAACGAACAGCCCCAGAGAACTTTCTCGGAGCGATCGCGAAAGTCGTCTGCTGCCTGTGGAATTCTGCATACACTATCCTCACACTACTTCAAACCATCAACCCGTTGCGTGAATGGGGCCTTCTGTACTGCCACTCTCAAATTGTCGAATCATGGGATGGTCGGTTGTTTTAACCTCTTCGACGGTCCCTTGCCACTGAATTTTGCCCTCATACAGAAAGACCAGACGATCAACCGCACGCCGCACGGTGCTTTCCTGGTGAGTCACGATCGCATAGCTGCTACAGCCAACGTTCACGCACTGCAACTGCCGGATGACATCCTCCAATACAGTGGAAGCGATCGGGTCTAAGCCAGCGGTTGGCTCATCGTACAGCAGTACTTCCGGGCGATCGCGCGGATTATCCGGATTTGCAATGATGGCACGGGCAAAGCTGACTCGCTTCCGCATGCCACCCGAAAGTTGAGACGGGTAGCGATCGCCAATATCCGCCAACCCAACCATCTCCAGCTTATCTTTTACCAATTGTCGAATCCGCTGTCGTGGCAGCTTGGAGTGCCGCAAGAGGTAAAAGCCGACATTCTCCTCTACCGTCAGCGAGTCAAACAACGCCGATTGCTGAAACACCAGCCCAATGCCAATTGGATCAGGGGCATCGTCGACCGACCCGACTCGCCGTTGCCCCTGAACAAAAATCTCGCCTTCGTCTGGCACATCCAACCCTGCGATAATGCGCAGAATCGTCGATTTGCCCGTGCCCGACGGGCCAATAATGCCAAGTGCATCCCCTCGATAAAGCGTCAAGTCAACACGGTCTAAAATAACGCGGCTACCAAAGGCTTTGGAGACTCCCTTTAGTTCGATTAACGGCTCAGCCATCAGCGTATTAGTAAGGACAGATAGCGTTGGCAATTGCGGCGATCGCAACAATGCCATTACCTTTACACGGTCTGCTTGCGTTTAACAAGCCCCAACCCGGTGCAGTTGAGTAAAAAGATTGTGCGGCGGAAAAAGGCTGAAGAAGTTGTTAGTTGTTGGTTGTTGGTTTTTAGAAGGAAGTTGAACAGTGGACGGCTGACGCCTGATTGCTGATTGCTATTATCCGTAATCAAACCATAAAGATCCTCTCAAATGCTGGCGTGCCAGGAGAAGGCGGGTTAGAAACAGCATGGTGTTGTCTTCAAGCTTTATGAAGATGGCACTCTGAAATCTGATTGCCACGCATTAGGTTTCAGGGACTCCAAACGTACATGCTGCCGTGCCTTCTGCTTTTGAAGTCGCGGCAGCTTTTCTATGGCGTGCCACGGCGATTTGCTGCTTTTGAAAAGGAAAGAGACTCTGTGTCCAAGTCGAGCCAATTTACCTTGTTAGCAACAACACTATCTGAGTGCTTAACCGTTTGCTGCAATTCCTACCAAGGGTATGAAGACAGGGCAAATGAGAATGGTAAGCTTGATTATGAAAGGATTATGAAATTGAGCCAATGTCATTCTCTAACGATAATGTGACCTCTAGGGCCAGTGATGCTCCTAGCTTGCCAGAAGTGCATCGGAGTATTCCTATCCCCACAGTCAAAGGCTTTTGGCGCAAAATGATAGCCTATGCGGGACCAGGTTATTTAGTTTCGGTTGGGTACATGGACCCTGGCAATTGGGCAACTGATCTGGCGGGCGGTTCCCGGTTTGGCTATACCTTACTGAGTGTGATCTTGCTCTCCAACTTGATGGCTGTCTTGCTGCAATCGCTTTGTGTGCGTTTGGGCGTCGCCACAGGAAAAGATTTGGCGCAAATGTGTCGAGATTCCTTTAGTCCCAGAGTGAGCGTTGTGCTGTGGGTGCTGTGCGAAATTGCGATCGCCGCCTGTGACCTTGCTGAACTGTTGGGCAGCGCGATCGCCCTGCAATTGCTGTTTGGGCTACCGCTACTGTGGGGGGTGTGTATCACAGCACTGGATGTACTGGGCTTGCTCTTTTTGCAAAGCAAAGGCTTTCGCTATGTCGAAGCGCTTGTGATCATGCTAGTTGCCACGATCGGGACGTGCTTTGCCGCTGAGATTCTGTTTTCGCGTCCTGATGCAGGCAGTATTGTGCAGGGCTTTTTGCCCAATCACGAGATTTTACGCAATCCTGACATGCTCTACATTGCGATCGGTATCCTTGGGGCGACGGTCATGCCCCACAACCTCTATCTGCACTCTGCGATCGTCCAGACTCGCGCCTGGGAGCCAACGCCTCAAAAACGACGAGAGGCAATCTGGTTTGGCACGATCGACTCGACGGTGGCGCTAACGCTGGCACTATTCATCAACGCAGCCATTTTGATTGTGGCGGCGGCAACCTTTCATACCAATGGGTATCAGGAAGTCGCGGAAATTCAGGAGGCGTATAAGCTGCTATCCCCCTTGCTGGGTGTAAGCGCTGCCAGTGCCATTTTTGGGCTGGCGCTGTTGGCCTCTGGTCAAAGCTCCACGTTGACTGCAACGCTAGCAGGTCAAATTGTGATGGAAGGCTTTTTGCGGCTCCGCTTGCCGTCCTGGTTGCGTCGTCTGGCGACACGGTTGCTGGCGATCGTGCCTGCTCTGATTGCGATCGTCTTCTTTGGCGAACACAGCACAGGCAATCTGCTGGTGCTCAGTCAGGTGATTCTTAGCTTGCAGCTCTCGTTTGCTGTGGTACCACTGGTACTGTTTACGAGCGATCGTCGGCTCATGGGCGAATTCGTCAATCCTACCTGGCTCAAAGTGCTGGCCTGGGCCGTTGCCTTGATCATTGTCAGCCTGAACCTGTGGCTGTTGCTACAAACGTTTTTGGAGTGGTTTTAGGGATGAGGGATGAAGGCTAAAGGATGAGGGATGAAGGCTAAAAAGCTGATAGCTGACCGCTGATGGCTACTGCACTCAAAACTCATAACTTAAAACTCTTCCCTCAAATTGCTCCCCTACAATAGCAATAAGGCATTTAAGAGGCTGCGCTATGACTGAAGCGGCGATCGGAAAGCGGCTCACCTTCGAGGAATACTTAGACTACGACGATGGCACTGATACACTTTACGAATTGGTGGCAGGAAAATTAGTCGCAATGCCGCCAGAAAGCCGTTTAAACTCACAGATTTCATTTTTCCTGGCACTTGAACTGGCTAAAGTCATCCCTGCTGACTGCATCTGCCATAAGGACACGGAGCTTGAAGTGATGGGACCACGAGCACAAGTCCGTGTACCTGACCTGATGGTGCTATCTGAAGACTTGGCAGCGGTCTTGGGAAATCGACGCGGCACGATTACACGCGATATGCCGCCGCCTGTGCTGATTGTCGAGGTGGTCTCTCCTGGCAAAGCTAATGAGGAGCGAGACTACCGTTACAAGCGCTCTGAATATGCCGCTAGAGGTGTCTCTGAATATTGGATTGTGAACCCACCCCAAGCCAATGTCACCGTCCTGACTTTAGTAGCTGGACTTTATGAAGCCGCTGAGTACACAGGGGCAATGCTCATCCAGTCACAATTTGAAGCGCTGATGCTAACAGCCGATCGGGTTTTGAGCGCAGGCAAGTAGCACGATCGCAACTTGTATGGTCGCAACTTGTCTGACAGAGACCACAACGGAATGAAGCTTGTCAGCAGCAATGTGGTTTATCCTGAAGAGAGCTTCGTTAACGGAACTTAATATTTTCTTTTTGCTTCCCTACCTATGAAATGCACGATCGATCGCCGCGCCCAGTTTTCTGCCAGCCATCGGTACTGGTTGCCAGAATTGAGCGAGGCTGAGAATTTTAAGCAATTTGGTGCCTGCGCTCGATCGCCCGGTCATGGTCACAACTATGTCCTTTATGTGTCGATGGCAGGTGAGCTAGATGAATACGGCATGGTGTTGAACCTGTCTGACGTGAAGCAGGTTATTAAACGTGAAGTCACCAGCCAGCTCGATTTCTCCTTCCTTAACGATGCGTGGCCTGAATTTCGGGAAACGCTACCGACGACCGAAGCGATCGCGCGTACCATCTGGCAGCGACTTACACCTCACTTGCCGATCGTCCGCATTCAGCTTTTTGAACACCCTGAACTTTGGGCAGACTACTACGGAAACCATATGGAAGCCTATCTCACCATCAGCACTCACTTCAGTGCCGCGCATCGCCTTGCCCGTCCCGACCTGAGCTACGAAGAAAACTGCGAAATTTACGGCAAATGCGCTCGTCCCAATGGGCATGGGCACAACTATCATCTCGAAGTCACCGTCAAAGGTGAGATCGATCCCCGCACAGGCATGATTGCTGACCTTGTTGCTTTTCAAAAGGCAGTGGATGATTACGTCGTGGAACCCTTCGACCACACCTTTTTGAACAAAGACATTCCCTACTTTGCTGAAGTCGTGCCAACGGCTGAGAATATCGCCGTACAGATTCGATCGCTGCTGCAACAGCCCATCCGCAACATTGGCGCACAGCTTTACAAAGTCAAACTGATTGAAAGTCCCAACAATTCTTGCGAAGTTTATGGCATTGAAGCAGAAACAGCGGTGACTCAAATGTCGGCGCGTGAGCCAGTGGTGGCAGAGCGGTAAGGGAGGGAGGGGAGCAAGCAGAGAAGGCAAGGGGAGCGGGGGATGCAGAGGGAGCGGAGGAAGTTTTGAGTTTTAAGTTAATTGAGTGATCAGCGGTCGGCTTTTGTTTGCCACTCTGAGTTTTGAGTTCAGGATTCAGAAGCCAATCTTCTTACCTTTAGCCTCCACCGCTTCCCCTACCTTCGCTGCTTCCTGCCTCAAGTTGCTCGTCTCGGTGACTCCGATCGCCCTGCTCCCTTTCCCTGTAGTCGGCGATCGTCGAGGCGGACAACTTGGGCTTCGTTGCTTTCACGCGCTACTCGGATCAGCAGACCTGCTGACACAAGACTCGAAATCATCGAACTGCCGCCATAGCTAAATAGGGGCAGCGGCAAGCCTGTCGTGGGTAATGCTCCTGTAGCGACACCGATGTTTAGCAGCGATTGCCCCACTATCAACACCATCACGCCGATCGCAATTAAGCGATACACTGAATTTTGTGTCTTTATAGCTACCCGTAGCGCCAGTGTTGCATAGGCTAACAGCATCACCATCAGCACCAAACAACCCACAAAGCCAAACTCTTCTGCAAACACCGCGAAGATAAAGTCGGTGTACTGAATGGGGAGATAGAACAACTTTTGCTGCGATAGCCCAAAGCCCGCACCCCAATTGCCACCAGAGCCTACCGCTAAAAGGCTTTGCACCAACTGGTAGCCATCCCCTGTTGCGTCTGCCCACGGATTCAGGAACGATAGAATGCGGCGGCGCTGATAGCTTCTAAAGCTGACGCTGAGTACGGCCAGACAAATCCCTGCGAGTGCTGTACCGCCCATGTAGGAGTATGGTAAGCCCGCAGCCAGTGCCACAAACCAAAGCAGCATTCCACACAGCGCTGTCGTGCTCAGGTTTGGCTGTAGCAGAATCCCGATCAGCACTAACCCAAAAATCCCTAGCCAGAGCACCCGTGTGCCTCGTTTCAGTCGATCCCACTGTCCAAAGATGCGAGCGCTTTGCAGCACCAAAAAGGGCTTAATGAGTTCTGATGGCTGAATCTGAAACGAGCCGAGAAAAAGCCAGCGAGTTGCACCATTGACGGACGTGCCCACCCCAGGAAGCGCTGTGACTAAAATTAATCCCAGAATCACGACTAGAAACCAATCGGCAACACCAACGATGTAGCGCAGCGGTGAATGCACGACCAGGTTAAACCCTACCATCCCGACCAAAATCCAAAGGATTTGCACCTTGAAGTAATACAGCCCATCGCCCCGATCGGCATCCGCAACTGCATACGATGCAGAAAACAAAACCGTCAACCCAAGCAATAGCCATAGAAACGTCAGCCAGCGTAGCCAGCGTGCCTCAGATGACCAACCCTGGGCCGAGGTATCAAAAAAAGGAATAAACAGGCGCAGATTCACGTTTGTGCGAAGAAGGGGTTAAATAGACAAAGCCAGCACAAATTAAACCCCGGTCTAGGCTAACCAGTCTATGTCAACTTGCCAAAATGAAGAAGAAGTTTTGCAAAGAATGCAACAGTTCAAATATCAGCACCATCAACCACCTCTGAGCAGCAAATTAGACCTTAAGTCTCATCGCGCTCTCCCAGGCAAGCAGGCTATAATCTTGGGTAAACATGGCAGTTTTCTGGCAGAGAGTTTCTATGAGTGGTCCCTTTGATGCTTTCTTTATTGGCAGAGCACTGGCTGAAGCTGTTTACGAACAAACAGAGCGAGTTTTGACCGATACGCTGAGCGAATTGGGTAAATTTGATGCAGAGCAGCGCGAGCGGTTGCGTCAATTTACCGAAGAGGTCTTGGCACGTGCCCAACGAGACGCAGAGGCCGCTAGAAAAGCGCGTTCTACCACGGCGATCGTGCCCGTCGGGACTCAACCAACCGATTTACAGGCTACGATCGATGAACTTCGAGCAGAGGTCGCTCAACTTCGCGCTGAGCTAAAGCGCTACCGTAGCAGTAGCTTGGCTTAGACTGGCCGCCTTTATCCAGATTTCAACCTGATAAATCAGTTACACTCAGTTACATAAAACAAAACTTTAGGAATTCGAGTGTCTGTTTTTTCTCACGACTCCGACCCCTTACAGCAATCTGCGGAGCCTGTTGACGGTGCCTCAATGCACCAGAAGGATGCAGATGAGTTGGCGAATCACCGGGTGCCAGGTTACAAGATCGACCAACTAAACGGCACAAATGTAAACGGCGTAAATGGTAAAGCTATTGCGGTTAGGAGCAGTGGTCATACAGTTGCATCCCGATCGGATAATGCGTTTTTTCATACAAGCAATACGGGCTTACCAGATGCTGATGTTCCCGAAGCCGTCACTGCTGAAGAAGCTGTAGTGCACCAGTATGAGCAGGCCGTTCGTGCTAGACAAGCACCCGCAGACCTGTCGTCAGATCGGGGCTTTCGCCAGTCGAAGCCAAAGGCTTACAGCGACAAATCCTATCGGTGGAGCCGCGAAAATTATTCGCGCCTGGGTCGCACATACGATATTCAGTCGTTTGTGTGGCTATTGCTGTTTGCGCAATGGCTTTACAAGAGGCCCTGGAGTTACCCCGGTGGTATGACCGAGGAGAAGCAACGGCAACGGCGACGCAAGCAGGCGATTTGGATTCGAGATACGCTGCTCGATTTAGGGCCAACGTTTATCAAGGTCGGTCAACTGTTTTCTACCCGTGCTGACCTCTTTCCCACCGAATACGTGGAAGAGTTGTCCAAGCTGCAAGACCGAGTGCCTGCGTTTAGCTATGAGCAGGCGAAAGCGATTATTGAGCAAGATTTTGGGAAACCCATTCAGCAGCTTTTTCAGAGTTTTGATCCGATTCCGTTAGCCGCAGCGAGTTTGGGTCAGGTGCATCGAGCGCAACTTCATTCTGGCGAAGAAGTAGTGGTGAAGGTGCAGCGCCCTGGTTTGCTGAAGCTCTTTAAGATTGATCTTGCCATTTTGAAGGGCATTACCCGCTACTTTCAAAATCATCCTGAGTGGGGTAAAGGACGCGACTGGTTAGGCATTTACGATGAGTGCTGTAAAATTCTGTACGAGGAAGTCGATTACCTCAATGAAGGGCGTAATGCAGACACATTTCGGCGCAATTTTCGGTATGAAGATTGGGTTTGTGTGCCGCGTGTCTACTGGCGTTATGCATCACCGCGCGTATTGACCCTGGAGTACCTGCCGGGGATCAAAATTAGCCACTACGAAGCACTAGAAGCCGCAGGTCTCGATCGCAAATCACTGGCGCAAATGGGCGCGAAAGCCTATCTCCATCAATTGCTGAATGATGGCTTTTTTCATGCCGATCCTCACCCTGGCAACATTGCAGTGAGTCCTGACGGATCGCTCATTTTCTACGACTTCGGCATGATGGGTCAGGTCTCGATTCTCACCCGCGAGAAGCTGCTGGAGGTCTTCTTTGGGGTGGCGCAGAAAGATGGCGATCGGGTCGTGGCTTCCCTGGTGTCATTGGGTGCGCTGGCGGAAGCGGAGGATATGGGGCCTGTGCGGCGATCAGTGCAGTTCATGCTGGACAACTTCATGGATAAGCCGTTTGAAAATCAATCGGTGAGCGCAATCAGCGATGATTTGTATGAAATTGCTTACGGGCAACCGTTTCGGTTTCCAGCGACGTTTACCTTTGTGATGCGCGCCTTTTCAACGCTGGAAGGCGTGGGTAAAGGGCTTGATCCAGACTTTAACTTTATGGAGGTTGCAAGACCTTTTGCAACGCAAATTATGGCTAACGGCAATCCATCATCCGATGCAAACAGTATTTTGAGTGAGTTTGGACGGCAGGCCGCTCAGGTCAGCAGTACCGCTTTGGGGCTACCACGCCGCATTGAAGACACCCTGGATAAGCTGGAACGGGGCGATGTCCGGGTGCGTATACGATCGATTGAGACCGATCGCATTCTCCGACGACTCAGTGGCGTTAACATGGGAACAAATTACACGCTGCTGGTGTGTGCGTTTACCCTTTCGGCGACCATTTTGCTGGCGACAGGATACGCTTGGTGGGCATTGTTACCTGCTGCCGCTGCCGTTGTTGCCGCGATTGCTTTCATTCGACTCATGATGCGCCTTGATCGATCGGAACGGATGCCATAATGGTGCTTCTATCCCTAGCTTGCAATGGTCGTTGACGAAAGCAAAGTCCATTTATGAAACGCTTTTTCACGGGTCTTACGGATGTGGGGCTTTTGCGTTCTGTAAATCAGGATGCTTACTATATTGATGCGAATGGGCGCTTCTTTATCGTTGCAGATGGCATGGGTGGGCATGCAGGTGGACAGGAAGCAAGTCGTCTAGCGACTCAGGCGATTCAAACTCATTTGACTGACCATTGGGAGACGGCTGAGAGTTCACGATCGCTGCTGGAAGGTGCATTTTTTAAGGCCAATCAAGCTATTCTGGCCGATCAGCGCAGCCATCCAGAACGCTCTGATATGGGCACAACAGCAGTGGTTGTGGTTTTTCGAGATGAACAGGTCTGGTGTGCCCACACGGGCGACTCACGGCTTTACCGCTTACGTGGCGCAAAGTTAGACCAGATTACCGAAGATCATACCTGGGTGGCGCGAGCCATGAAGGTGGGTGAACTGACCCCTGACCAAGCGCGTGTTCACCCGTGGCGGCATGTGCTGGCGCAGTGCCTGGGGCGAGAAGATCTGCATCAAATTGAGGTGCAATCGCTGGCGGTACAAGGGGGCGATCGCCTCCTGTTGTGCAGCGATGGCCTGACTGAAGAAGTCTCTGACCAACTCATTGCCTCACATCTGAAGTCGATTCGCGCTTGCGAACGAGCCGCGATCGCGCTGATTGATGCAGCTAAAAACCACGGGGGGCGAGACAATATTACCGTCGTGATTGTGGCGATCGGTGGACTACATGCACGCGAAAGCTAAGTGCTGCGGCTCTGGCTGGCAACGAGATTGACTACGTTAATCAAAAGCCTTTGAGAGCGGGAGCAAGTAACGGCAATGACAACTGGTTAAATCAAATCGGGTGACAACCAATCATGCTTTAGCTTAGGTGTCGCTTGAAGAATGTATGTCCGTCGGGTGGTGCGGTTTGGTAACAGAATCTTTACTGTGCAAGAAATTACTTGAATGCAGCGATCGCAGGTTGTAACTGTGTCGCTGGCTTGGTTCCCTCTGTATGTTGCAATCAGTGAGGCTAACTTCGATCGTATCTGAATCCACTATAGAGCCGCAAACGACTGCATTCGCTTCTGCTACATCGGTGGCTGAAGCATTATCGCCGCCTGCCGAGAAGCAATTAATTCGCACGAGTTTGAGAGCATCGACCTATGACGGCATGTTTGCGACGATCTTCTCGTCGATCACAGGTGGCGTGCTACTCAGCAATTTTTTGGTAGAACTGCATGCTAGTCCAACCGAAATTGGCCTCTTGTCGTCGATCCCTATGCTGGCAAATTTGCTGCAACCATTGGGGGCATGGCTCAGCGAACGCACCACCAGTCGTCACAACTACTGCCTCTGGGTCTATGCGCCGTCACGGTTGCTCTGGTTGGTGCTGGTGGCTGGCATTGCGATCGCCACTTGGAGAGGCATGGAGGCCCAGTGGCTCATTTGGTGGACGCTGGCAATCCTCTGTCTCACACATGTGATCGGCGCGTTGGGTAGCGCCTCATGGCTCAGTTGGTTGGCCGCGCTGGTGCCCCGACGGTTACGAGGGCGCTACTTTGGCATTCGCAATAGTGCTGCCAGTCTCACAAACTTGCTCTGCGTACCGTTGTTAGGAGGTGTTGTCTCAGCTTTCCCAGGGCATTCGATGCAGAGCTTTGGTGTGCTGCTGTTGGTGGGTGTGGTTGTAGGCATGATCAGCCTGGGCTTTCAGTTTTTGATGGTAGACGTGAATCCGCAGCGGCAGCGAGAAGAGGCAGGGGAAGCAGGGGAAGCCGAGGGAGATGGAAATTTAACTCATAACTCAAGACTCTCTAGCGTAGCGGCGCAAAGCGCTACTCAAAACTCTTCCCCACTCCCCACTCCCCACTCCCCACTCCCCACCTTTCTGAAAGACAAAAACTTCCTTTGCTTTCTGCTCTACTTCAGCACCTGGGCGTTTGCGGTAAATTTGAGCGCGCCGTTTTTCAACCTGTATATGCTGGCGAATCTGGCGATCGATGTGAGTTGGGTCACGCTTTACACGAGCTTGCAGGCAGGCGCGACGCTGATCATGCTCGTCCTTTGGGGTAAGCTTGCCGATCGAGTTGGTAATCGTCCCATTTTGCTCACGGTTGGATTAGTGGTTGCAATCACGCCGCTCTTCTGGTTGGGAACAGGCGAAAATTCCCTTTCTGTCTGGCTTTGGCTCCCTTTGCTGCATGTACTGGCAGGTGCGACGTGGGCGGCGATCGACCTGTGCAACAACAATCTCCAACTGGGGGTCGCTCCGGTGCAGCAACAGGCCTCGTACTTTGCGATCGCGGCTGCGATTGCGGGCATTAGTGGTGCACTGGGGACATCGGTTGGCGGTTTCCTCGCAGAATTTGCAGACTATGGTGGCATTCCAGGGCTTTTTGCACTGTCGGCGATCGTGCGCTTGATCGCACTCTTGCCGCTAGTGCTGGTACATGAACAACGTGGACAATCGCTCCACCAAATGATGCAAGCGTTGTTTCCACTGAAATTAGCATCATCAGAGTCAGAGCTAGCATTAGAATTAGAGGCCACTGAACCTCAGTCTGTGTCTTCAGACGCTCAATTGGACGATCGACACATTGCACAGCCAGAAGATCCGTCACAATGGAAGAATGAACCAGGTTGACTATCTTCGTATTAGCCTTGTCGATCGCTGCAACTTCCGCTGTCAGTACTGTATGCCTGAGGGAGCAGATCTGACTTATGCTTTGCAGCAGAATTTGTTGACGCAGGATGAACTGCTGCTTTTACTGCATGATGTGTTCATTCCCGTTGGCTTTACTCGCTTTCGGTTAACGGGCGGTGAACCGTTGATTCGGCCAGGTGTCGTAGAGATTGTGCGGGCGATCGCTCAGTTTCCAGAAACGCAAGATCTGTCCATGACGACCAATGCCTTCTTGCTGGCAGAGATGGCGCAAGACTTGTATGACGCAGGCTTGCGGCGCATTAACATTAGCCTGGACTCCATGCAACCGGACGTGTTCGATGCCATCATTGGTCAACACGGACGTTCCCGCTGGCAGCAAGTGTGGAACGGAATTCAGGAAGCGTATCGAGTTGGCTTCAATCCGCTCAAGCTCAATGTAGTGGTGATTCCAGGTGTCAATGATCAGGAAGTGCTGGATCTGGCAGCGTTGAGTCTTGATCGCGATTGGCACGTCCGCTTTATTGAATTTATGCCGATCGGCAACGATTACCTGTTTGGCGATCGGGGTTGGGTCAGTTCCGAAGACCTGCGGCAACGCATTCGCGATCGCTGGGGACTGACAGATGGGCAGGTGCGCGGCAATGGCCCCGCTGACGTGTTCAAAATTCCTGGAGCGAAAGGAACGCTTGGTTTTATCAGCCAGATGTCTGAGTGCTTTTGCGATCGCTGCAACCGCATGCGCTTGTCTGCCGATGGTTGGCTGCGTCCCTGCCTGCTCAACGAAACAGGACAGCTTGATTTGAGAACGGCATTGCGATCGGGCGTACCGCTCCATGAGCTTCGTCAACAAGTGCGCGAGTTGCTCGAACTCAAACCCGAAATCAACTATAAAGAACGCGACTCTGGTACTACTGGCACCTACAGCCGCACCATGTCCCAAATCGGTGGATGAGTGATTGAGTTGTTGCTTAAAGGGGCAAATTAAAACCTGTAGAGTTTTCAGGAGTATCAACCATTCCTACAGCAGCACAAACTCTAGAATGCTTTAGCGTCTGCTACAGTTTAACCAGGATGTACTTGCCCATCTATATCGTCCGCATCGACGAGCGAACAGGGAATATCTTCATCTTGGCAGGTGAAGAGACCATTGTTTTAATTGGCCGCAACGGTAAAAGGACATTCCCATGAGTCAGCCTGATTTTCAAGCAATGAATCGGACGCAACTGCTGTCCTATGTCTTTGAGCATCGAGACGATCAAGACGCATTTTATGCCTTGATGGACAAGCTGACGGCAACCCCCCCTTTGGCAACCATGCCTCCCGCAAATGGACGAGATGAAACCGAAGAACTGCGGCAAATTCTGGAAGACATTCGCAAAAAGCGCCAGCAGGAAGAGTGAGGGCGATCGTTGAGAATGAGTGTAGCAGACAAAATTTTATTGTTACGTTTAAGACCTCTGCGGTAGCTCAACTCAAGAGTAAAATTCCTTCTAAGTAGTATTGAGTTAATCTATGGAAATCAGGACTGTAAATGACAGACCATGGAGAGAACATTTAGATTCTTTCTTAAAAGAGCCTACTCGTGAAGGCTTTCTGCACCTTTTACAGCGAGAAGCTGTAGAAGATAACGATTTGGAGTTTAAAAGAAGTTTACTTCCGTCCGATTTAATGGCAAAACACATTCTTGCAATGGCAAACAAAAATGGTGGTGCAGTTGTGTTCGGAGTAGATGAGCATAAACCAAACCAATTTTCCCCTTGTGGCTTACCTGAGGGTTCTGACGGGTTTGATGTTACAAATATTGAAAAAAAGCTGGCTAGCTATATTCCAAAAAAACTAGAAATCGGCATTATTCCAGCTTATGTTAAAGGTGAAGAGCATTCAGATTTTGAGAATAAGTTTTTTCTTATTATAATCGTTAGCTACAACCCAAGACATATACCCTTTGTCTCCTTGAAATCAGGGGAAAATCTTAAAAGAGATACAATTTATGTGCGAAGAAATAGAGCTTCGGAGCCAGCCAATCATGATGAGATTCAAGAGATCATTAACAAAAGAATTGATACAGAGTATTCGACAACCAATGAACGGAAGCTCATTGAGCATCTAGAAGAATTAAAGGAATTGTACAGCCATATACCGAGAACAGTTAGAGAAGTTGTTTCTTTTATTCCTCCTTTAACACCACTGGACTTGGGGTTTCCTATTGAGGACATGAAAAGGATGTTTGGAAAAACTGAATATAAAACCTCCTCTAATCCAGAGTATCCTCAAGAAAGCTATGAGAGCTTTATTAGAAAATTGATTGAAATTAAAAAAGACGAAATAGTTAACTTGATGAAAAGAACGTAAGATTTATTAAAGCTTCAACTGTAAAGAATTAGGCGGTAGAGTAGCTTTTGTTCTTAAGACTTGAAAGATATTGAAAGCCCATTGATGATTTTTTGACAACTTTAGGCTGATGACCTTTCTGTAGAGTTGCAATCGCACCTTCAATGACGCAACTACTTACCTTTTATCAATGCTGGAATTCTACACGGCTACTTCTCCAAACGGACGGCGTACCATTGCAGAAATTCACCAGGGCCGACATCCAGTTCGCAGGAGGTTTCAAGCAAGTATTGAGCCTGGTCATGCAGTGAGGTGAACCGTTGGAGGTCTCTAGGAAGATCATCTTGCCGTTGGGATAATACGTCCTTGAGTTTGTCAAGCAGTTGGGCAGTGCTAAGAAACACCTCCGATCGCCCAGATTCCAGCAGAACGAACGTGTCACTTTCATACATCCGTGGGTCAGGCATTGCTGGCTATTCTCCGGAAAGAATTAAATGATTGTCTTGCCGAGGCATACTTCTATTGTGTAGCCCACAAGCAGTCCAGAACATCGATATAATTGTTTGCACTATGGACACCCTGTAACGTGGACTTTTGAGCTAGCTACAGGTCTGAATTTACCCTACCATTTGATTGTCTATGAAGCGTTCTGCCTGTTTGATTTTCAATCCAGTTGCGGGTCAGGGTGATCCAGAGCAAGATCTGGCAACGATTAAAGCTTTATTAGAGCCTGAAATCGATCTGGATATCCAGATGACGACGGAGGAGTTGGGAGCCGATGCGTTGGCACTGGCGGCTGTTGAACGTGGTGTGGATGCCATTATTGCCTCCGGTGGTGATGGCACGCTCTCAGCGACCGCGGCGGCGTTGGTTGGTACATCGATTCCCCTCGGCATTATTTCGCGGGGAACGGCGAATGCTTTTGCCAACGCGCTGGGTATTCCCGATACGATCGAGGCCGCCTGTCGCACGATTCTCGGTGGCGCAACCAAAACGGTAGATGCGGCTTACTGCAATGGCTATCCAATGGTCTTGCTCGCAGGTATTGGGTTTGAGGCAGAGGCTGTTGAGTTAGCTGATCGCGAAGCCAAAAATCGCTTTGGTATGTTTGCCTACGTCCTGGCGGGGTTTCAAGCATTGCGGCAAATGAAAACCTTTGATGCCGAAATCGAAACTGAGGACAAAATTGTTAAAGTCTCGGCAGCCGCCATCACCGTAGCCAACGCCGCTCCTGCAACCTCTGTACTGGCACAGGGGCCATCGGGTGTCGTCGTCGATGATGGGCTGCTAGACATTACGCTGGTGTCTCCAGCAAATAAAGCAGGGGCGATCGCGGCGACTTACCATCTCTTGCAAACTGCTCTCAGTGGGGATGCCGTCGAGCGTGATGACATTGGCTACCTCCGCGCCAGACGAGTCAAAATTACGACAGAACCAGAACAAAAAGTGGTGTTGGATGGCGAACTCATCGGCACAACGCCGATCGATGTGGAATGCGTGCCTAGTGGACTCACGCTCTTTATGCCACTGACGGAAGAAGATGTGCCCGTCGAAAAGCTAGACGGCCTGCCAAATTTGGTCGTTGAAATGAAAGATACGGCGGATGGCGAAGATGGCTTTAGCGATCGTGAATCAGAGTAGATCACCATCGTCTTGTGCTTGATTGCGCTTGCGTTCTTGCAGCCTCAGCAAAATCTCAGCGTGGACTTCGCGCGTAATGGGGTAGAAGTAAGCAAGCACAAGACCAACGATTAAGGCAACAAGGGGAGCAGGCCCAATGGCTAAGCGAATTGCCAGCAAAACGCTATCTGGCTGGGTCGGTAATGGTACTGCATCGGTCGGTTTGATATACCCTGCCCAACCTAAACTCTGGAGCACGATCGCGATCGCAACCCCTAAACACACCTTCTGTAAAAACGTTAAGAAACTGTAGAACACACCTTCTCGTCGCTGCCCAGTTTGCAGTTCGTCTAGTTCAATCACATCTGGCAGCATAGACCAGGGAATCAGGTAGGCCACGGAGACACCGAAACCCGCCATCACAGCTAGCACATACATCAGCGCCATCTGTCCAGGCTGAAGAAAAAATAATCCGGCTTGAGCAATCATCCAAACACCCATACCCATGCCATAGACACCCCGCTTGCCATACCGTTTACTCAGTAAACTCCAAACAGGCAACATTGCCATCGCTGTGAGCTGTACGGCTAGCACCACTGACGGTACCGCCCAAGGACTGTTCATTCGCATCCAGCTACCAACGAAGTAGGGAATGATCGCAGCCGTTAGTTGAAAGCTGAGCCAGGAACACAGATAAATGCCAACAACGAATAAAAACGGGCGATTACTGAAGGCGATACGTAGCTGTTGAAAATAGGGAATGGTGACAGGTTGTTCAGCTTCTGGGTTTTGAAGCCCTACTGCTTGCATGTGGGCCTTTGTGCCCCAGACGCACCAAAAAAGAGGCAGCACCGAGAGCACAGCACAGACAACACCGATCGCCAGATACTTCTGCCCAGCGTTGTTAGGAATCAAAGAGCCAATAATGCCAACCAGAATCAGCGCCAAAATACTGCCACCGATCGAAAACGCAAAGCGAAAGCTATTTAAGCTGGTGCGCTCGTCGTAATCCTGAGTGAGTTCTGGTGTTAACGCTGTGTATGGTAGATTGACAACCGTATAGAGCCAGTTAAACCCGATCGAAATAATGGTGTAATAGATGAACAGGCCCCACTGATTGCTGGTTGGTACGAGCCACTGGAGGAAAAAGAAGATCCCAAAGGGAACGGCTCCTAAAACAATCCAGGGATACCGTCGGCCCCAGCGAGATTTTGTTTTGTCACTCATCACACCGACGATTGGGTCGTTGATGGCATCCCAAACTTTGCCAATCAGCTGCGTTTGCCCAGCCAGTCCAGGATCAAGTCGGGCAACATCCGTAAGGAATGGCGATAGATAGAAGATTAGAATATTTGCCGTAATTGCAGGACCTAAATCACCCGCGCCGTAGGCTAACTTGGTGCTGAGGCTGAGTTTTGCCGATTCAGACGGAGTGGGCGCAGTAGGATTATGCATGGCGAGATACAAGAAATTTCGCTAACAGTTGTATTATCTTTCTCAGTTTTGGGCGCACAAATTCCTCATCATGCCGTCATGTCAGATCTATACGTCTCCTGGTCAGAATATCATCAAAAAATCGAACAGCTTGCCGCCAAGGTGCATCAGTCCGAGTGGGAATTTAACCAGATTATCTGCTTAGCGAAAGGTGGCTTGAGGGTTGGTGACATTCTGGCACGCATTTTTGATTTGCCACTGGCAATTTTGGCAACCTCGTCCTACGGGGGTGCTGGTGGTCAGGTGCGCGGTTCGATCACCATTTCGCGGGATCTCTCTATGACAACCGCCAATCTGGGCAGTCACGTTCTGCTGGTGGACGACCTGGTGGATTCGGGCGTAACGCTAAAGAAAACGCTGGTGTGGCTCGATCGCCGCTATGGTTTCTACGTTGAAGAAGTGCGAACAGCGGTGCTCTGGTACAAAGACTGCTCTGTGGTTGCTCCAGATTATTACGTAGACTACTTGCCAGATAATCCGTGGATTCATCAACCGTTTGAGCACTATGAGCGAATGAAGCCAGCCGATCTGATAACAGCCCAACCGTCTACCAGCGTTACTTCTTAAAGCGGCTCCCGCTCAAGTAAGCCATAGTCTAATTGAAACGGGTGCAAGATATCAGGTGTGGTAAATCCAAACGAAGATGGCTTTATAGGACTTACGCAAAGGCGGCCAACCAGGCATCGATCAGCGTTGCTAAAGTTCTCAGCAACCGGACGCAATGAAACTGCACAGGTGAGATAGGCTAACCGCTGACCGTTGACCGTTGACCGCTTTAAGACAACATCCGTTTCATGGGATTTTACTTCGCTGCCCTTTAAGCTTGCCTTGTTAGCGCTGACATCTTGCGGTTAATCCCTATCTAGCGCTAGAGCAAAGATTAAGAAGTTATTAAGGTGTTGTAGAGTTGCGTGCTGCTTTAGCCATCACGTCGATCGCTGTAAATCAGCTATAAAGGGCTTTGGTTCGCTCTGGCAGCGTTGTACCTTAACGCACTTTCCGTACCGATACCCAGGGAGTCGAGCTAGGAACACTCCCCATATGAAGTTTCAGTAATTCTATTGATATACTGAAAAAGTCTGAGTGCAGAGCTACGTCTGTAAGTAGTTTGTGAAGAAGTGGTTTGTGAAGTAATTGAGCGACTTGCAGGGATCGTTTCAACCTATTGAGGGCCTTTCACCTTTCAGTTTTTTCGAGGTTTGCAATGCGAGATATGAGCGATCGCCGACCGATGTCCACAGCCGCTGATGCTGCACATCCCAAGAAGCGTTTAGGCGGTTATTTGGTTGAGGCCGGATTATTGACAACGGCCCAAATTGATGTTGCGTTGAATGACCAAAAGCTCACAGGTATGCGCTTTGGTGAGATTTTAGCAGCACGTGGGTGGGTCAAGCAGCAGACGATCGAGTATTTGATGCACAAGGTGGTTATGCCTGAACAACAGGCCGCAAAGCAATCGAACGGGCGATCGATCGCCGCCCATCCGCGTTCTAATGGCAACGGCTCAACTCCTTCTCGCGATTCTCTGAGCGCCAAAGCCGCTGAGCCTGAAGCCAGTAAACAGCTAGTGCGCCGAGAAGCGCCCATTGCCAAGCCACTTCCTTCGACTAGCAAACCTGACGATGGTATTAGTTGGGTTGGTTAGGTAACCCCCAGCACATGGCTTAACCAGAGCCAAACAGGCAACAGCAAGACAAGTGCCAAACAGCCCAGAACGAGCGTTGTCACCGTTAATTCCTGATCAAGATTATAGGCTTCTGCAATCACAAGCGTGGCAAACGCAGGTGGCATCGCCATTTGCAGCAGTAAGGCTTTAAAGATGGGGCCTGTAACACCTGCCGCCCACAGTCCTAACCCTATCAGCAGTGGGACAAATAGCATTTTAATGCCAATGCTAGCAATAGCAGGCTTAAGGCGTTTGAGGGACGTTAGCTGGCTGAGGCGCATTCCAATCAAAATCAGAAATAGGGCCACGACACACCAGGCAAAGTTGTGTAGCCCTGTCTCTAGCAGTAGTGGCAGTGGTCGATCGCAGTACATTAGACCTACGGCAAAGCTCCAAAGCGCCGGATTTTGCAGCATCACCCGAACGGTCTGCCATCGCACAGTCTGCCAGCGGGTTGCCTGACTTACTTCACGGCTTCTGTGGGTTGCTCCGCTGAAATGAGCCGCGATCGCCACACCCAGGCCATACGCTCCTGGTGTTGACCCCAACAAATCATAAAACAGCGTCCAGGCAAAGTCCTGAGGCTCTATTAGCGTCAGCGCAACGGGGTAGCCAATATAGCCAGTGTTGCCCAACATTGATGCCAGCAGAAAGCCTCCTTTCGCTGGCTGATTCAAGGAAAGCGGCTGCGCAGCAAAAGGGAATGGGACGGACGATCGCCGACTCAGCCACCACGCAATGCTCATACCTAGCAGCATCGCTGCCCAGGCGACTACGGGAGCTAACCACAAGGATGCAGAAAGATGAGCATGACGGAGAAAGGCCACGATGCTGATGGGCACGCCAATCCAGAACAAAAACTTACCCAGGTAAGCTGGCATCGCCTTGGGCAGCAAACGACCCAGCACCCATCCACAACCCGTCCAGCCTAATAAGGGCACATAAATCGTCAGCAGACTGGCAAGGGTCATGTTGGCAGTAACGTTTTGGTGCAGTGGCTTAATTTTTGGCTCAACCGTTCAAAACGGCTGTAAAACAATAAAACTGTTCCCTGATCGTTTGAACTTACCCATGAAGACATTCCCAGGAGATCTGACACAGTCTACAATTCCTAGTAGTAGCCGTCGCTTGAGTGCAGGAGCCGAACGCTTGGATAACGCTGGTACACCCGAAAAACCTTCAGACGCACCAAACGTTTCTCCCCCAACCGTAGACGATATTCCCGTCGCGTTGCGCGAAACCCCTGATCTTGCACCCAAGCCTCGCACAAACGTGGCACTGCTGGCAGGAAGCTTAACCGTGCTGGGGCTGATCGCGCTGGCGACTGGTGGCTATGTCGCGCTGCAGATGCAGCGATCGCAAACCGCGACCTTGGCAACCGAAAGCCCGACTCCCACCACACAAACTCCCACCACTGCACCCTCGACTTCTCCCAGTGCCGATACTCTCCTCGGTCACTTCGCCTACACCGAGGCACCTCAGTCAGAATTGGCTCCGATCGTTCCTGATGGCAGCATTAAAATGCGGAAAGCGGCTGCCAAGGCCTTTCGAGAGATGACGGCGGTGGCTCAGCGTGAAGGGGTCAGTCTAGTGCCCATCTCAGGCTTTCGCTCTCTTGCTGATCAGCAATACCTATACTTTGATGTGAAGGCCGATCGCAACCAGGATGCGGCTGAACGCGCCAAGGTCAGTGCCCCTCCTGGCTACAGCGAACACCACACAGGCTATGCCGTCGATATCGGCGATGGCAACACCCCCGCCCTCAACCTGAACCCCGATTTTGATAAAACTGCTGCCTATCGCTGGCTCAAAGCAAACGCCAACCGCTACAGCTTTGAACTTTCTTTTCCTAAGAACAACCGTCAGGGCGTGAGCTACGAACCCTGGCACTGGCGCTACGTAGGCGATATCCAAAGCCTGAAGACGTTTTACAAAGCGCGAGGACAGAAGTAGTTGTTGGTTGTTAGTTATTAGTTGTTAGTGGTTGGCTGTTATCCTTCCAAAGTTACTGGTAAGCCCCCGTGAACCGGAAAAGGCGCGTCAGAAACATTATCTTCTTCGGAGTCATCAGCACATTGGCGATAGCGGTTGTGTTGGCTATTGTTGTTTTCTCCTTCGGTCCTTCTTTTGTCGCAAAGCGCTTCAACCTGATTGATAGTAGCGGGAAGCAGCCCATTTCAGAAGCCGCTCAAACCTTACATAAAACTTTAGCGATCGTTGATTTACACGCAGATTCGCTTTTGTGGGGAGGCGCTTTAACTAAGTTGACCCACTATGGTCATGTTGACATTCCACGGCTTATCCAAGGTCATATAGCCTTACAGTTTTTTACAGTTGTAACCAAAGTTCCGGCTCCATTACTGTTAGAAAATAACGACGATCGTAGTGATGACATTACGAAACTTGCCATTCTTCAACGTTGGAGCATTCCAGCCTTGTTTAGCCTTGCAGAACGCGCTTTGTATCAAGCTAAACGACTGAACGCACTTGAATCGAAGACACACGGAAAGTTCAAACTCATCACATCAAAGCAAGATCTAAGCGATTATTTTGTTACAAGACAGCAAAACCCACAAATTACAGCAGGTTTACTGGGATTAGAAGGCGCACACGCCCTAGAAGGAGAGCTGGAGAATGTCGATCGTTTTTACCAGGCAGGCTTTCGATTAATTGGCTTAGCTCATTTCTTTGATAATGATGTGAGTGGCTCTGCCCACGGACTCAAGAAGGGCGGATTAACCCCACTTGGGCGAGAAGTCCTACGACAGATGGAAAGCCATCATATGATAATCGATCTGGCTCATGCGTCTGCTCAAACGATCGATGAAGTGCTGGATTTTACCAACAATCCCATCTTGGTTTCTCATACAGGTGTACGAGGAACCTGTAATAATGCTAGGAAGCTAAGCGATCGCCAAATACGGCAAATCGCTCAACATCATGGGCTTATTGGCGTTGGGTTTTGGAAAACAGCAACCTGTGGCAACGATGCAATTGCGATCGCTCGTTCCATCCGTTATGTAACAGCTTTAGTTGGTGTTGATTATGTTGCTCTTGGTTCAGATTTTGATGGCGCTGTCCGGCTTCCGTTTGACGCTGCTGCTATGGTTCAAGTAACCAACGCCTTATTAGTAGAGAACTTCTCTAAGCAAGACATTGCAAAGATTATGGGCTTGAATGTTCTAAATTTCTTACACGTGCTTCTCCCAGAAAGATAGTAAGATCGCCACCATTTTGACTCGCTGGACTCCTTCATAGTTCATTGCCACATTCCTGACTAAACGCTGCATCATGCGCTCTACGACCTCATGCTTCAATGGAAGAGTGCGATCGTAGCAATTCAACAACTCAAGCAGAAAGCAGTAACGCGGCACAATCATAGTAACTTTGAGATTTGACTGGACTAATCATTGAGCAGAGTCAGCGATCGCACACGCCCATTTACTGCTAGGTTAGAGTTGGCAACAAATATTAATAATCGGTTATATGAGTCAACTGTCGCTTAATTTGGTGGCAATCGGCATTTTTACCATCACCATGATGAGCCTCTTGGGGTCGATCATCAATGTCTCGCCACTGGTCCCTGCGATTGCCACGGCTGGCGTTTTAGGGCTGGCAACGCTGGATACCTTAAGCTGGCGTGGGCAAGGCTCGACACTCATGCTCGACTGGATCGCCCGGTTTTCGGCAGCCCACCGCGATCGCATCATTCGTCACGAAGCAGGGCATTTTCTCGTGGCCCATCAGCTCGGCATTCCCGCTACGGGCTATACGCTCAACGCCTGGGATGCACTCAAGCAAGGCTATCCCGGTCAGGGCGGAGTTCGCTTTGACTCGCAGGAACTGGAAGCCGCGATCGAGCAGGGGCAACTATCTGGTCAGCTATTAGACCGCTACTGCACCATTTGGATGGCAGGCATTGCTGCCGAAATGTTGGTCTATGGCAACGTCGAAGGTGGCGCAGACGATCGCCAAAAGTTACGAGGCTTACTCGTCCAATTAGGGCTGCCACCTGCGGAACGAGATCAAAAAGAGCGCTGGTCACTGCTCCGTGCCAAAACTCTTTTGCAAGACAACGTTTCTGCCTACGAAGCGCTGATGCTTGCGATGACAGAAGATGCCTCGGTTGAGGAGTGTAGTCAGGCGATCGACCAACATTTGCCACAGGCGGCGTGAGAAGAGTCAGAGGTTAGGGGTCAGGGCTGAGGTCGGTATCCTTCATCTCTCATCCCCCATCCTTTGCTCCCTGCTGGTTGTCACAGGCAGCCACTATGACCAGTTGGTATCCTTCCTTCCTCATCTCCTGCTTCCTCTGCCTCCCCCGCTCCCTCTGCCTCCCACTCCCTATCCCTCCAAACCTGGCAAAAACTTTCGCAGTAGCCCAATGACGATCGCGGGTTGCTCCAGTTGCGCCAGTACGCCTGCATCTGGGATCTGCATAAAGGCTTTCACAGCAGAAGGGTTTAGGGTTGCGAGTCGTTTACCCGTTTCAGCGCCAATGAACTGTGCCTGTTTGCCCCACAGCATGACCGTTGGCACATGAAGTTGGGGCAGGTAACGAGCAAGGTCGAAGTAGAGATCACCTCGCAGAAAGGCTAGTGCAGCGTATTGTGCATTTGGCTGACGGGCAGATTCCAGGTAAGCCTCAACCATTTCTGGTGAGACGCGATCGGGTTGGGCAAATAGAAACCGCTCTAGGAAATTGCGTACAGAAACGTCAGTCGTAGCACCAACCGTATAAATCAGTTGGTCAAGCAAGGGGGCGTTGATGACCTGTAGCGGCAATCTTCGTCCGGCATCCTGCCCAAAATCGGCAAAGCCAGAGGGAGAAATGAGAACTAAGGCTTTTACCAAAGCAGGCTGCTGAATGGCAAGACGAACGGCGATCGCGCCTGTTAACGATGACGCGACGATCGTCACCGGATAGGGACAGGTTTTCTGGATGAACTCTGTCAACGTCATCAGATAGTCCGCCACTTGATAATTCCGTACTGGATGGGCGGACTGACCCCACCCAATTAAATCGGGCACCAGCACGCGATGCGAGTCCAAAAATGTTGGATAGACTTTCGACCATTCGTAGCCAGAAGCACCGCCCCCAAAACTGTGTAAAAACAAGAGGGCTGGTGCATTGGATGCCGCAATCGTCCAAGGCTGACCTACAGGTGTGTAATACACCATTGCTCTCAGTGAGGTTTCTACAACCCGTTGTCCAATACCTGGGGGATGAAATTGCAGCATGGCAAACTCGCTAGGATGTAAGCAACGGCGTTAGCAACGCGTTTTCTCAAGGCATAATCTCACGGAATTTGATGAAAGCAACAAAATCCTCCTGGGACGCTGGCAGACTTCTGCAAACCCTCACGTACTTTGAGGTCATTCCAGTGCTGAACTGGTTTCAGCGTCTGCTTCAAGGTTCTAAAACGACACAACCAATGATGACGACCCCTTTAGCCGCTAAAACGATCCTTGTTGTTGGTGCAACGGGAGGTGTGGGTAGGCGCGTGGTGCAGCAATTGCGCGATCGGGGTTATCCTGTCCGTGCCTTAGTCCGAGATTTAGCACGCGGCAAAGCGATGGTGGGGGAAGGCGTAGACATCATTGATGCCGACATCACCCTTCCCGAAAGTCTCACGCCTGCGGTGGTAAAAGATATTCGTGCGGTGATTTGCTGTGTCGGGCCGCATGTGCAGCCCAAAGAGGGGGATACGCCCGATCGCTCAAAATACTACCAGGGCATCAAATTCTATCTGCCCGAAGTCGTGGGTGATATCCCCGAAAGCATTGACTACCAGGGCATCAAGAACCTGCTTCATGCCGTTACCGCCCCACTCCAAGCCGCTCAAACAACCGAAAAAGTTCTCTTCGACTTCACCCCTCCCACACCCTACACCCCACTCCCCACTTTCTGGGGCGCACTGGATGATGTCGTCATGGGCGGAGTCAGTGCCAGCACAATCCAGCAGACAGACCATGCCGCACTCTTTACAGGTAACGTCTCCACATCCAACTCCGGTGGCTTTGCCTCGGTTCGTACCCGCAATCTGGAACCCGCGCTCAATCTGTCAGGCTATGAAGGCATCAAACTGCGCGTGAAAGGGGATGGTCAACGCTACAAATTTCTCATGCGGGATGATGATAAGTGGGATAGTATCGCCTACTCCCATTCCTTTGACACAACAGCAGGCGAATGGATCGATGTGCACATTCCCTTCCGCACGTTGATTCCCGTGTTTCGAGCCAAGTCGTTAGCGAATGCAGCACCGCTCAACGCCAGCCACGTTTGTTCCTTACAGCTCATGCTGAGTAAGTTTGAATACGATGGTGGCTTGAATCCGCATTTTATAGCCGGAGCCTTTGATCTGGAGCTTCAGTCCATTAGTGCTTATGGGGGAGCAACCCTACCGCAGTTTGTGCTGGTGAGTTCCGCTGGCACCACCCGATACGATCGCCCCGGCATCAACCTCAACGAAGAACCACCCGCTGTAAGAATGAACGATCAGCTCGGTGGCATTCTCACCTGGAAACGACGGGGTGAAGAAGCCGTTCGCGAAAGCGGCATTCCATATACGATCGTTCGCCCCTGTGCCTTAACCGAAGCACCTAGAGGCAAGCAGCTAATCCTTGAACAGGGCGATCATCTGCGCGGTGCCATCAGCCGTGACGATGTCGCGACGCTTTGCATCCACGCGATCGAACAACCATCCGCCTGCAACGTCACCTTTGAAGTTAAAGCCGAAGACATTGATCGCCCCGTCAGTTGGACAACCCTTTTCTCAAACCTGAAGCCAGACGGAGAGGGATGAAGGATGAAGGCTAAAGGATGAAGTAAAGAACCGACCTCAGAACGTTCTATCTCTCCGCGTCTCCGCGTCTCGGCGGTTACTTCCCGATTCCCTTTCCTAAAAACAAACGCGATCGCCCCCTGAGAGGACGATCGCGCTGATCAAACTAGAACGAAGCTATTTAGAGTTGAACGTCTGGAACTGTTTGAGAGCAGCCTGACTAATGTTGAACACAGCCCAACCGCCAGCCGCCGCCAAAGGAAGTAAAACAATCAGAATGCGTAGATCAAAGTCCATGTCCAGAGCCTCTCAATTTAAAGATTTTTGAATGATTCTCATATTCTTACTTTTAACTCAAACGGTCAAGTTTTCCTAGCCCTTAGTTGTAAATCCACTCTCAAAGCCTAAGTCAGTGCCTTTGCCTGCATGAACAAGCGCTAACTGCTTGTACCGTTTGGCATGGTCAATGAGATCTTCTGCCTCTACATCTGATAACTGCCGCAAGACTTTGCCAGGAATGCCCACCACGAGCGATCGCTCCGGTACATCTTTTGTCACCACCGCTCCTGCACCCACAATGCTGCCTGCGCCAACCCGTACCCCATCCAGTACAACGGCTCCAATACCAATCAAACAGCCGCGCTCAATGTGGGCACTGTGGACGACCGCACGATGCCCGATCGTCACATGATCTTCCAGCACCGTCGGCTTGCCTGGATCGCCATGCAAGATAGCACCATCCTGGATGTTCGTATTCTCGCCAATCACAATTTGCTCCACATCGCCCCGGACGACCGCTCCATACCAGATACTGGCTCCAGCGGCGATCGTCACGTGCCCGATGACAGTAGCGTTTGCCGCCACAAAAGCAGCCTGAGCGCGATCAGGAGTCGCCCAAAAAGAGGGATGAGGAAGTTCATGCGTCACGGTAAATCACAAAGTAAATAACGTGGAATTGCTTATAGGGGAGGGCAAGACCTAACGAGTATAATAAAGCCACTGGCAGTGACGCACATGAACAGGCAACCCCGCTCTTGATGACTAACCTTGGCTTGCAATACCCCATCTTCGGGCCGGAGATTCAGTGCCCCCACTGCCGCCAAACCATCCCGGCATTGACGCTCACAGATACGTACTTGTGCCAGCGACACGGTGCTTTTGAATCAGACCCTAAAACAGGCGAATTGGTACATCTTCAGTCGGGACGACACTGGCGGCGATGGGAAAACGAATGGTATCGGCAGCATACCCACCCGGATGGCATTCGGTTTGAAATTCACGAAGCCCTCGATCGCCTCTACACGCAAGGCTATCGAGCAACGCGGGTCATCATCGCCCAGCGCTACAAGGATCTCGTCAGCACCTACCTGGAGCGCAGTACCCCCTGGCGTGGTCAGTCCGATACCCAGCGTCCTCGTCTCTATGGGTTGCCTGTCGAATTTAGCCCCGATCCCAAAGATGATCCCTGCTGGGACGTGATCAATTTTGATTTGGATAAGGAACCAGGCGCACCCGTTCAATACCCTTACTTTCGATTGTTTGAATAAAACCCATTCTTTGCAGGGGCATAGCATTGCCATGCCCCTACTTCCAGGCTTGTGGTTGTTGAAAGCGGTAAATATCCTGAATCGCCTGTACCCAGCCATCGGCAAGGGATGCCAGGATGCAATCGCCCTTCTCTTTCGTCGCTGTCGTCGGATCGCCTAAAACGCCACTTTTGCTGAGATCCCGCGTCATCCAGGCAAACGGTAGCTTTCCTTCCATACTCAGCAAACTGTCATCTAGTAAGCCTTGGGGATACTCGGCGATCGCCCGCTCCATTTTCACCTGCTCTGGCAAAAGCGACAGCAGCAGACTCGTTTCCGCATCGCCTGCATGAATCCCTAGCTCCCGTTCTTTCATCGTGAGCAACTCATCTGCCACATGCGGCACCCGCCAAATAAACAGCGGCAAAACCACAAAATCGTCGTAACGTTGGCGTAAATCCCTTGCCACAATTTCAATGACCTGCGGTTGCCCGCCGTGAGCATTCACAAACGCCAACTTGCGAAAGCCTGCCCGATAGATGCTGTCACCAACCTCCATCAACGTTGCCACCAGCGTCTGCACACTCAACGTAATCGTCCCTGGAAAATGCCAATGTTCATTCGATTTGCCGTAGTACAGTGATGGCAACGCATAAGAGGGCACACTAGTAGGCAACTTCTCTAGCGCTTTGCCAATCACCGCTTGCCCGATCGCCACATCCACTGCTAACGGCAAATGTGGCCCATGCTGCTCGATCGCCGCCACAGGCTGAATGATCACCACATTACTCTTATTCGGCATTGCCTCAATCTCTGTCCAGGTTAGGTACGCAAAGAAGCGATCGGGTGGAATAAAGCCGTGAAGCATAACGGGAAAGGATAAAAGATAAATTATCAAGGATAAAAGATGAAGCTGTCGAGAAACGCGGTTTGAGCTTTGAGTAAATTCTGGTCACTGGCTAAATTATCTAGCCTTCAGCTACCAGCTATCAGCTTTTTAGCCTTTAGCCTTTCATCCCTCCACCTTCTGCCTCCTGCCTTCTGCCATCAACTTTTATCCTTTAGCCTTTAGCCTTCATCCCTCATCCCTCCACCTTCTGCCTTCTGCCCTCTGCCCTCTGCCTTATAACCATCATGTCTACCGCCCTCGAAGAACAACTTGGTTACTTCTTCTTTGATAAACGCATTCTGACACGAGCATTGACTCGCAAAGCGTATGCGTTAGAGCAACGTCAGAAAAATCAGGCGTGCGAAGACCAGGAAATTTACCGCACGCTGGGCGATGCCGTCCTCAAAACCGTATTAACAGAATTGTTGATTCGGGCAGGTTCTGCCACGCGGCAAGATATCACGGTGAAAAAGATTGAGCTAGAGCGCGAAGAAAATTTGGCAAAACTCAGTGAGCAACTGGGAATAGGCTACGTGCTCAAGTTGGGCGTGGGCGAAAAGCAGCAACGGGCGTATGAACAACCTTACGTGCTGGCGGAAAGCCTGGAAGCGGTGATTGGTGCGATCTACTTTGATGGTGGTTTCAGCGCGGCAAGAGAAACCATTCGACGGTTATTTAAGGATGTGTTTGCGATCGAGTAATACTCCTCCTACGCTTCGCTTGATTCAGCCGAAACCGTTAACATTCTGGTTTCGATCGCCTCCCACGTCTCCCGCGACACCCTCACCGCTGCTTCTTTGCATCGCACCACAAAATCGCTGTTAAGCTTGCTATTTGCTCAGCAGGTATTCCGTTGCCTGAATCAGTAAAAGCCGGGTGGGCATATTGCTCACTCTTGATGAGGCAGGACAACCCGTAGAGATCTTCTTTGTGGTTTACTCGTTTGATTAAGGTTGCTGAGACGTAGATTGAAGGAAAGTAACTGATGCCACGTGGGTTTCAACTGCTGTTATTAAGTGCGATCGCCCTCTCTTTCACCCTGCCGGCCCAGGCAGCCGAGACGAATCCAAAGGGGTTGAACCAGAACCCCGAACCTGGTTGGAGTGTGTGGCGGCCCAAGAATGAAATTGCTGCCGCAGGCTTTAGTAGCGGGTTTTCTAACAGTGAAGCGGGTGGGTTTCTGGATTTTGAGCAGGCGTGTTCTGAAGCGATCGGTACACCAAAGGACGAAACGCCGTACTGGTTTCGGCTCAGCAACTCGATCGACCAAATTGGTACAGGCAAAGTTGAGTTTGGCTGCTGGAAAAAGGGCGCATTGATCAACACGATCGTCAACACAGCCATCAGCACCAAGCTGGAAAACGTCACCTGCCTTCGAGTCCGAGTACCCACAGGAGAAGATCTCCGCATTCGTGCCGAACCGAGTTTGAAGGCGAAGATTATTGGTGCAGTTAAGAATGGGGCAACCGTCAGACCCGACAGTTTTCCAGCCACGATCGTTCAGGCAAACCAGCGCAACTGGGTTGCCATTCTAGCGCCCCGGCAAGGTTGGGTTTCTAACGATCGGTCAGAAGCATCTGGCAATCTGACATTGTGTAACCCACATTCCGCACTTCCAACTGGCACAAAAGGATTAAACCCCCTC
>NZ_JCACKR010000072.1:0-79455 GCF_059505485.1 Stenomitos rutilans | reverse complement strand
CATTGGAGCGATCTGGTTTTTCATTCACCACTACAATGCATCCTTACCTCTTTAGTACTACCGCCTGGTGAACGTCGGAGCTATTCCCGACTCAGTCTGAGCGAGGTGATGACGAGACTCCAGAGGAGCGGCTTCGCCAACGCCGTCGCCTTTCACGGCTCTGGTTTTCGCACCTTTAAGGCGTTTTATACCTTGTGCGTGTTGCCCCACTGGCGGCATGCGTTTCCCAACCTGGTCAGCTACAGTCGCTTTGTCGAGTTGCTGCCCTGGTGCCTGATGCTCTTGTGCTGCTTCTTGCACACCCGCCAAGGCGACTGCACAGGCATCGCGTTCATCGACTCCACCCCGCTTAACGTCTGCCACCCCTGTCGTGCCCATGCGCACAAAGACTTTCAAGGACAGGCGCGGTGGGGTAAAAACTCTGTGGGCTGGCACTTTGGCTTCAAACTCCACCTGATTGTCAACGACCAGGGTGAGTTGCTGGCGTTTAAGCTCACGCCTGCGAACACCGACGACCGCAAGCCTGTGCCGGACATGACCCAAGACTTGCTGGGCAAACTGTTCGGTGACCGTGGTTATGTCTCGCAAGCCTTGTTTGAACAGTTGTACGAGCGGGGACTCCAACTGATTACCAAGTCCAAGAAGAACATGAAAAACCGCTTGGTCAAGCTCATCGACAAGATCTTGCTCCGCAAGCGAGCACTCATTGAATCGATTAACGACCAGCTTAAGAACATGTGCCAGATTGAACATTCACGGCATCGGAGTTGGTTCAATTTCTTGGTCAACTTACTAGCAGGCTTAATCGCGTATACCTATCAGGAGAAAAAACCCTCCTTAGACTTAGAGTTCAAAGACTTACCAGCACTGCCTCCAGCTATCTTTTGACCTCGTCGAACTGACGTTGGATTAACTGAAACAATGGAGATTAGGAGAGCAGAGGTGTACAAGACAGTAAATAGCCCAGAAGCCTTAAATGCAATTGCAGACGAGCTGGAAAGATTGATCAAAAAGCTAACAGGATAAAAAGCTTTCAATTTCAAGGCTAAATAAAACTTTGTGTGAAGTATATCAATGCCTAAAGTTTTAAGTTTTGACTTAAGGAAGCCGTTAGCGGTAAGCTTTTTAGCCTTTAACCTTTAGCCTTCCATCCTTCATCCCTCACCCTTCTGCCCTCTGCCTCCTGCCCTCTGCCTTCTCTCAATGACACACATTCTCCGCCTTCACATGACGTAGCTCCACATTATGCGCTGCGCCGCCGAATGAGACGAGAATCTCATCTTTGGTACGTGCGACATCGATCGTGGTCAGGCGTTTGTTGGAGTGTCCGATCGTCTGCTCAGCGTGCTTTTGGGTGGAGCGATCGCCCGTCTCGGTAAGTGACCAGAGTATGGCGTTACCACTTTCACCCGCACTTGCCAGGTAGCAACCATCGGCACTAAAGGCGACTGCATTCACGGCTTTGTCGGGTGTCCAGGCATCCAGGGCTTTACAGGTTGCCCCACCCTGAAAGCACGGGCGTAAATCCCAGGTGCTAATCGTACCGCGATTGTTTGCAGTTGCCAGCAGATAAGGCTTTTGGGCTGGTGTCGCTAGACTCAGAATGTAGTCTCGTTCGCTGCCTGTCCCTATATTGATGGGTTGAAGCTGGTTAGTTTTCAAATCCCACAAGACAAGCTGATTGAACCGTCCCGCGATCGCCAGATAGCGTTGATCGGGGCCAACCAGCGCCATTGCATTGATGGCAAATCCAACCTGGCGATCGCGCACTTTCGTCGCGTTCCCCTCGGCATCCAGACTCCACTGAACGACCTGTCCGCTACCGTGCCCACTAAACAGAGTGCGAGAATCATTGGTAAAGACTAGATCGAACACGCGATCGTCCTTTTGAGCCGAGAACGGCGTAGACGCAGTGCCCGTCAACACATGCACCAATTGCATTTCGCCATTCTCAAACCCGACAGCAACCATATCATTATCCACCGGGCGGTATCGCACAACGCGCACGGCTTTGTTGAAGGTTTGCAGAGTGCCTTGAGACACCAGTTGATTGCGAATGACTTTCCAACGATGCAAGGTCTGGTCATCGGCACCGCTGATCACGTCACTGGCTAAGCCACTCAAGCGCAGAGTGTTTACCGGAGCCGTGTGACCCACATGCAGGAGCCGCCAGCCGATCGCGCCAGCCAGCAACAATCCTAAAGTCGCGCCTGCGAGTTGAAACCAGAAGGGTAGACGTGGCAGAAGGCGCAGTTCCAGCAGTTGCATGTCATCCCGCATGTCAACGCGAGGATCAGCGGCGATCGCTTTGACCTGAATCCAACGTTTGCGTGTCCAGCCGAACCAGGGACGAGGCTGCTGCACTCTTAAGGTAAAAGCGGCAGGTTGTGCCAGCGCTAAGGTTGCAGTATCGGGTGTGATGTCGAGCGATCGTTGCAGCAAATCCTGATAGCGCACACGGTTACGCTTCCAACGTACTAAAGGATTGAGCGCTACTTCTGTTTTGGCTGCTGTGCCTTGCCAAAAATCAGCCTCAATCCTGACGGGCTGCTCCAGATTGCTGTGGTTCTCCAACTGGAGCGCATAGCAAGCGGCGGTTTCATCTCCAGCGACCCTGGCTGTCTCATCGGTCCCAGCCACCCTTGGCTCCAATCGCCGCTTCACCGGAAGCCGCTGGCTGGGCGTTTGACTCTGAAAGATCACAAACCCCTGGGGCAGGACGGTAAGCGTACCATTCGCGCACACTGTTTCAGCTTGCGGCTGAGATGCTTCCAACCGTAGTGGATAGATGCGGCTAGGTGCTTGGGTCAACGCTGGAATGTGACATTCAAACACATCTTTGATTAGTTCATTAGGCGCAAGATGGAAGCGTCGCTCATTGCTTTCAGGAAGCCAGCCTGGGTCAATACCTGATAGATGCAGGCTAATGTTGGTCACTCGCTGACTGTTGCTTTGCACTGAGAATGGGATTTTGATGCGATCGCCCGGATAGCCTGTAAACTCGCAGGCTGATAGCTCTAATGTTGGGGCAGCGACATCATTCCCCTGCACGATGAGATTGAGAAGCTGACGACTGTCTGCCTCCCGCAACTCCAACGAAAACACTCGCACGGTCAACTTCATCAAGCCCGCGTAGCCTGGACGCGGCGGATTGAAAAGCTGCACGGTAAAGCGGGTGGAATCACCGGGGGGTTTCTTGGTGCAAATCTCTGGTGACAGCTTGTACCAGCGATGCGTTGAGCTTGATTCGATTCCAGCCGCCAACACCTCAACCTGGAAGGTGGCAAAGCGATCGCTGTGGTTCGTCACCATCACGTCAAAAAAGACAGGCGCGCCACCCGCTCGAAATGTCAGTTCTCTGGTAGACAGTTGGGTGCTAATCAGATCTACAGAAGGGGCAGCAGACAGTTCTTTGACCATGAGCGTAGGGAGGAGAGGTAAGGGGCTAAGGCGATCAAGAGTAGATGTGTAGGTTATAGGACTCACGCAAAAGCGGTTCTCTTTCGCCCCCTAGCCCCCATGTGGGGGAACCGGGCCAATTAAAGCCCCCAGAATTGGGGGTTTGGGGGCAGATGCGTAAGTCCTGGGTTAAACAGGGGTAGCAGTAGCGCCGAAGATTAGTTTCAAACGCTGTCGAGACCAGCTTAGAAAATTGTGAGAAAACGCGGCTTCATCTCCTAAAAGTCCGTGTTTCCGCAGTTCTTCTTTCCGCTGCTGTAGCTCGGCCTGACGTTCGTTTAATTTTTGAGCCACTTGCTCACCTAAATCTGGGTAGTCTCGCAGCAAGCTTTGAAAGCTCTTTTGATCAACCACAAATAAAGTCACAGGTTCTAACGCACGAATGGTAGCCGTCCGGGGAATGCCTAGTAGCAGGGACAGTTCGCCGAGAAAATCGCCTGCTGTCCTTACGGCAATCCGTTTACTTAATGTCTCTGCATAGATCTCGACGCTGCCAGACAGAATAATGAAGAAGGCATCACCTGGTTCACCCTCACGACACAGCACGTCCTGCGGCTCTAGCTGGCGTTCATAGCCCAGGTTGATCAGCCGTTGAATTTCAGCTTGTGTAAACGCCTGGAAGTAGGAGACGCTGTGCAAAAGTTCTGGTAAGTTTTGTCGGCGTGTTTCAGCATAAAGTCGGGCCTGGCGCGATCGCGCCAGGAGCAGATGCGGATTGATCATGCCATTGCCCGTCTGCATGGCTAGCGCGGCTTTTTTGGCTTGATCACTTTCATGCATGAGGTGTTGAACCCGGCTTTGTAAGCTCTGTTCACGCGATTGCACCACTTCTGCCATCTCTAGAAAGACTCTTGCCAGTTGTCCGATTTCATCCGCACGGGCTGTTTCTTGCGTGATGCTGGTCGGGTCAAATTGTCCTGCTTTGAGTGCTGCTGCTGCTGTATTCAGTCGTAGTAGCGGATTTACGAGCCAGCGAGTTGCCAATAGCCCGATCGCTAAACCCAAAAGCAAAACAACGCCGCCCAAAATGAGCGTAAACTGTGCGGTTTGCTCTGCCTCGCGCATAAAGGCTTTTTCAGGCACCACGATCGCCACCAGCCAATCCAAGCCTTTAACCTGAGTAAAGTGGTCAATATACACCAGATACGCTGCACCCTTCTCAGAGAAACGGAACGATTGATTGGGTTGCACCTGACTAAAGGATTTGTACTGAGTTTGCACCGCTTGGGCAGCCGCTCGGATCAGGGGATCTTGGCTGTTGAAGACGTTGAGCCGTTCAGTCTTTCCATCTTTCTGAGACACCAAAGCTTCATTCGTTGAGGTCGCAATCAACTCTCCAGACGGCTCAACGATAAAAATTTTGCCAGTGCGGCTCTCTTTAAGCTCCTGTAAGAAGCTACTGATCTGATTTAAGTAAAAGTCTACCGATAGCACTCCGAGCGGCTGTCCTGTTGCCGTGTCAAACAAGGGGTGCACGGAAGAAATCCGAAATTGCTTGGTTGTAAATTTCTGATTAGGTCTTGTCCATGCTTCCTGGCGCTCCTGCATGGCCGTTTGAAACCAGGGACGCTTTCGCACGTCATAGTTGTCAGTGCGGCTTAGCTCTTTGCCTGGGTTCCCTTTACTGTCGAGGGCATAGTAGATTTGGGGTGCACCTGACTTAGCCGTTGTACTCAACGCCAGCGATTGATCGGCGAGCCTGACAATGCCTCTTCCAGCACCCGTTTGCTGAAAACCAAACTCAATGCCGCCAACTTCTTTATAGGACTGCATCTGGTACCAAAAGCGCTTTTCGAGTTTGCTGGGATCTTGCAGATCTAAATCGCCCAGGCGAAGCGCATTAATTGTTTCTTGCGTAATTAAATGGGGCGATTCCAAATAGTTGTAGAGATGCTCTTCGACCTGTTTCTCCAGTCCCTGGCTGATGTGGACGACGAGTTCATCCACAGTGCGGCGAGCGTTGATGAACCCGACCCAGCCTAACAGTGCGACACAAACAATGAGGGGCACCGAAGTCGCAAGGGGAACTTTTTTACGAATGGAGAATACAGCCATAGGGAAAAAACCTTGTGAGGGGGAGCGATCGGGTGGACTAGGGGGGATGAGGGGTGGGGATCGGGATAATACGAGTTTTGAGTTTTGAGTTTTGAGTTACATAGGACTTACGCAAAAGCGGTCATCTTTCGCCCCCTAGCCCCCAACTTTGGGGGAATCGTCTCAATCAAAGCCCCCAAGATTGAGGGTTGGGGGCAAATGCGTAAGTCCTATCACAGAAGCTTTGTTCCATCACTAAGTAGGTATGTACAAATAAACGAAGGGATGTAAATAAAGATCGAGAGGCTAAAATTCTCTTCTGCTTTCTGCCCTCTACCTTGCCTCAACGACAAGTATTAATGCCAACCTACTTACTGGGGATCACTGCACCCGGCACCCTAGACCCGTCTCGATCGACTGTGGCTAACTCGATCGAGCGGCGATCGCTACCTTTTGCTGAAGCTGGGTCAGTTGTCGTCGTTTCCAGGCAAAATGCAGAAGATTAATGCCCATTTCCTGAGCGCTGCGGATGGTTTCTCTGGGTAGGGAGAGTGCATCGTCGATTCCCCAGGCACTAGAGAGTGCGCCGATTGACAACACTATGCCGCCCCAGTTAAAGAGGTAGATGGGATTGAAGGCAAGGCAAGGCAGTTGAGCAAATAGAAAGGGGCGAGTGTGCAACAGGTGATCACGTCCGATAGGGGCAATTGTGTCGATCGAGCTAGTGCCATCTGACACCATGTCAATGAGAGGAACCGCGATCGCCGCCAGTTGTTCGTTGATATTGGCATCGACGGCAACCAGTTCCGTTTCCAGTTCGCGCTGCGTGTCCCGCACATCCTGGTTAGACAGCAAGGAGGCGATCGCACTCTGAAGCTGTTGACGCACGGTGCAGAGTTCTGTCAGGTTTGCATTCTGAAGCGAGAGTTCGACGAAGACGATCGCGCCCGTTTCCAGAAACTGCTGTAAAAACGCTTTTTCGACCGCTGTAAGGGCTTGCAGGTGAGCATACGACAGATGCAGCAAGTCATAGTCGAACCGGGCTGACTCTTGCAGTACGACTGTTTCAACGGCAGTTCCCTGCATGGCAGGATAGAGACCCTCCAGCGATTGCAGCAAGTACGACAGATTAGCAGCGACGGTCTGATCAGGTGGATGGGTGGATGCGATCGCTTGCGCAACCCGTACCAGATTTAGCGGGCGCACCTGGGCTTGCGATCGATAGCGCAAATCAGGCTGGTTCACGCTGGGAGCGAAGGCATCAGGCGATCGCGTCAGTTGAATGTCTTGCCCTGCTTGCAAAACAATGCGACAAAGTTCGATCGCTCCTGACACGGGCGGCGTAACCGTCTCATCAACACGAAAAGTTTCCTGAACAAAGCGGCGATCGCCCTGTCCCTGCAATTGATCGGGGTCTACATACCGCAAGGTCAAATAGACTGTTGATACACCTTCCAGCGGCAACGGTGAAACCAGTCGAAACGCGATCGGCTCTGGGACGATGATGGGATTGCCCGTCGCGTCGATCGCCAGTCCCGGTTGAATTTCGAGCCAGGACTGCCCGCGATATTTTTCGGCAACGTCCATCGGTGCTGGAATCAGGCACACGCCTAAGCCCCACACAATTCCTGCCTGGTTTAGCGCCTGGTAATGGATGTTTTGTCGCTGCCGATGATACTCATGCGCTTGCTGCCAAAGCTGAGCGGTGATCAGCAGCCCATCATTGACTTGAAGGCGCTGAAACGGTTCAATGGGCGGCAGCGGGCAGGGCAGGGGCATACGCAATCCTCCGGGGTTCAATGTAAAGGTCGTAGGTGCAGAAGGCTGGCTTTTCTTGCTCAATCACACTGCGGACAAATTTTTCGTCAATGGGATGTTGAGTGTCAGGGCGAAGCGTCACTACAAAGTAGAAGGGCCGACCACCCCCTAAAATCGCGTCTTCGCCTAGTCGAGATTCGTTGAGAACGGCACCTCGGCTAAAGAACTCGGTGATACCAATGTGTTTGTCGGCTTCGTCGGACAGATGAAGATCCAGGGGGAGTCCGGTCGCCAAATGCAGATAGAAGCGCAGTCCCCGTCGCGTGCCACGCCAGCGATAAATTTCTAACGCATTGCGGATCAGTGATCGCTGCTGCTCTAACCCCAACTGCGGCTGCAAATCCCATCCCACCCAATGCGCTAGGAAGGGGAGGAGCGATCGGGGTGCCGTCAGCGGGTCAAGATGCGCCCAGAGGGTATCGAGCGTGTGAACTGTCGGCTCAAAGCTTTGCTCAAAGATTTTAAGCAAACGTCCCACAAAATCCACATCGCGATAAATGGCAGGCAAGAAATCGAGGTAGAGGCTGCGCGGACGCACGTAAAGGTTAAAGCGGGCAGATTCTATCTGCTGCTCACCCGTTTCTGGCTCTACGGTACGGGCGTGGAGTTGCCCCTGGTAGTTCAGCTTGAGCCGCTTACCTGGCTGCACAGCCTCGTGAGCTTCAAAAAAGTCAGCCGCAAGTTGAAAATACAGTACGGCTTCCGTTTGCTGCCCCGCTGGCACATCGGTTCCTTCCGTCCCTATCCGACACCACTCCGGCGGAAAATCCCCTTCAAGCTGAAGTGCTAACTCCAAGCGTCGAGTACCCAGATTGCGAATTTGCACCACAATTTCACTCGGTTCTCCTGGGCACAACCGCAGATTCAAGCTGGGCGGCCCGATCGCAGGCTTTTCACTGTTTTGTGAGGCGCGATCGGTCTTCTCCAGGGTTGCCTCTGGCAGTTGCATCGGAGTCAGCCGTAGATGAATTGCCTGACGAGCACGAGGTTGGAGCATGGGGAGGGGAGGGGAAAGGATGAAGGATAAAGGGTAAAAGGGATGAGGGATGAAGGAGGAAGGATGAAAGTTTTGAGTTTTGAGTTTTGAGTTCTCAACAGTGAACAGTGCAGGAAAATGACGGGACTGAAGATTGACTTCTGACTTCTGACTCCTCACTCCTCACTCCTCTCTAGCCTTTAGCCTTTCATCAGTGAATCAAACTAATCGCGTGGCTTGATCGCAACCGATGGTCTGCCCAGGAGCAGATGAGTCCGTAGCGACCGGGGCTAATGACATTACCTGGAGCGAGCGATCGGCTCCAGGTGGTTCCTTGGCGGCGTAGCTCGAAGAGTAAAACCGCTCCGAGGTAGCGCACACCAGTGGTTTTCTGAAAGAGGCTGATGATGTCAGAGGGATAAACGGGACAGCCAAACGTCCAGCCGTTGCCGTTGGCTCCACCTGTAAGGGGATTGAGAAAACGGTAGAGGGTTGTCTGCAAGCGGCGTAGAATGGCTTGCTCGGCTTGGGGCGTTTGATATTCTGGCTCTAGGCCCACCTCCGCCTGTACGGAAACGCCGACATACTCTGGCTCGCCCAGTTGAATTTGAATGCCGAGTAAGCGCCGATCGTCCAAATAGGACAGAATCTGGTCATGCAGTGGGGGATGGATGGCGAAGCGATCGGGATGAATCCCTTCGGCGCGATCGATCCCGTCAGTGCTGGCGCGAGGCACGATGAGGAGATCCACAATGCCCGGTTTGGACTGGCTGCTGGGTGGTGGGCAACAGGCACGCGCAATCGCGTTTCCGGCGGCCTGAAGCGCCAGGGTTTCAAAATCTTCGGCAGTGACGGCTCGATCGCGAGTCCGCAGCATCCGGGGCACGCGAATCACCGCATCATCCAGCGATTCGGCATCGGCACCTGACCGAGCTGGTACATGGTTGGTGACGCGATCGACGTAGGGAATCGCCGTTTTGGGAATCGCCACTGTCCCGCCTTGAACATTACCTTTCTGTCCACCCCCTGTCCGGTAAGCCGCCATGCGAAGCGTTGCGCCCCGCGCTGGCACGGCTCCATATTGACGTTCTAGCTGCTGCATGATTGCCGTTTGCTCTTGGGTGATCTGCCCTGTACCTCCCTGCAAGCGCGATCGCACGTAAACCTGCTCTTGCAATTGGGCAGGCTCTCGAATGAGTGGGCCAAACTGCAACTCACCCGTCACGGAATCTAAGGTGTAGTGACGATCGTGCGACCCCGAATCTGCAAAGTCATTCACCTCCTGCCACACCTCCGGCAAACCACCGGGTGGCGTGACGATCAAATGTTCTCCAGTCCGTCGAGGCAAAAGGGACGGACTTTGAAACCGAAACGTCTGTCCAGGGGTGCCCTCACTAACGCCCAGCACTTCGTCGTGAATGACCGTACACTGGCTGGCATCAGTGGTGCCTCCGATTGATCGCACCGAAAAACCGACCAACTGAGGCGATCGACTGTAGCCAGACTGGGCACCTTCGGGAGGGGTGTAGACGCAGCGCAGCCAACGGCCGCGGTAGGTGGCAAAGTACGTCACTGCCCAGTCTTGAGGCAAATGTAGTACCACATCTGCTTCTTGAATCTGATTTGAGGCGGGTTGTCCCAGTTCACTAAAGCTAAAGCCGCGTGTGCCATCGTCCGCTTCTTGCAGCAAGATCGACTGCCAGGAGTGCCCATTCCATGCTTGCCACTGCCGGGGTGGACGATCGGGATTGATGCCCGTTGAAGTAGCGGGTTCTCCCTGAAGCTTCAACGCCAACACGTTGCCCGCAATTTCGGCAGCGGGATCGAACACTATATAGAAGCAGTTTCCGGGCTGGGGACGCTCATTAAAAATAAACTGCTCTTGCCCACCCCAGCGATCGTCCGTCTGCGTCCAGAGATTGGTCAGGCGATCGCGCAACAGAGTTGGGGTTTCTTCGGATAATTCAGCGGTCAAAAAATGAGTGATGCGCGGCTTATCAATGATTAAGGGACGATCGGTACTGAATACGATCGCTTCTTCCGTATCCGTCCGCAGCGTTGCAACCTCCGTCCCTGCCGCAATTTGGTATGCCGTTGGCAGATCAGAACTGAGATAAAACGTTAACTCCGTATGGGCGGGCACCGCTGCCTGTAGCCGAATTCCTAACAGTTCCAGGAATACCACAAAGTTGCGTCGAGGCACCTGGTTAAACCGCATCATCGTTTGATCCGATAACCAGGCAAACAGTTCCACCAACGTCATTCCTGGATCGCTGGGATTATAGTTCGTCCACTCTGGGCAATAGCGTGGAATGCGTAAAATGCACTCTTCAACCAAATCCTCAAAGGTGCGATCGTCCAGATCTGACTTGGGCAACTTCGGCAAAAAGTTAAATTCCATGAAAGGGCTGCCAGATGGGGTTAATGAAGCAACGCCTCGTCAGTGTTCCCTCACCCAAAACCCAACTATCTTTAAACCACAATTATTTTTTAGGTTCATACCGATTAAAAGAATGACGGCTACAGATCAATCGGTGGGTAGGGGCAAGGTAGTACCTTGCCCCTACAGAATGTGTCGCATTTTCAATTCAAATTGGTATCAGCGGTCAGCGGTCAGCAGTCAGCAGTCAGTCAGGAGTCAGCTTCATCCTTTAGCCTTCATCCCTCATCCTTTCCCCTTTCCCCTTATCCCTTTTACCTTTTGCCCTATCCCTTTTACCTTTCACTTTCCACCTTCCGCCCTCTCCTCTAATTTCCTGGCGACAGATAAAACGGATATACCAGACTCCGCTTCTCGTACTCTGCTTTGGGATGGTATTCCACAATGACATCGACTCGTCCCCGCACTGGATCAGGCTCTGTGCGAATGTCATCAATGACAATACGTGGCTCCCATTTTTCGATCGCTTCCTGTGTGTACAACCGAATCAACAACAGCGTTTGAGTATTCATAGGCGCAAACGCTAACTCACCCAGCCGAGAGCCAAAGTCGGGACGGTAGACCCGTTCTCCCAACTGAGTTTGCAGAATTACCCGAATTGACTCCGCAATGCTGATATGCGACGGACTGGACTGCACGCCACCCTGCACGCTCACTCGCAGCGGAAACGCCAGACCCTTGCCAAGATGTTCGGGAAGCTCTGCTGCCATTCCAACCTCCACTTGTCCTGATGAATCGATGTGTCAACCTATTCAGCCCTGTCGATCGCCGTTTTGCACAGTTTTTTACACTTTGTTTGATTTCTGGTGAGGGCAGGAGGTAGGAGAGTTGCTAGTGATGACGTTTCGTTTAGGTTGTTAGAGTGTAATTTTAGATTGATTTTTCAGCGTCCAAATCAACGTCAACAAACGTATTCAGGGTTTTTGACGTGGTATCATTCCGTTCAATGTAACACTCGCTGGAGAAAAGCTGATGAGCGACATTAATAAAAACAAGCAAATCATCCAGAACTTTATCCAAGTGGTTTGGAACGGTCGTAATTTATCAGCATTGAAAGATTTTTGGGCAGAAGATTGTGTAAATCATGCGATGCCAGGAACAGATAATCGCGGGCTTAAGGCGCTTCGGATTTATCATGATTCATTTTTTGATGACTTTTTCTCCGCTTTCCCCAACATCCAGATTAAGATTGTGCAGCAGGTTGCGGAAGGCGATCGAATCGCGACCTATATTACCAGCCAAGGCACTCACAGTGGCGTGTTTTACGGTATTCCACCAACAGGTAAACACATTTCAACATCGGTGATCCGCATTGATCGGGTTCAAGATGGAAAAATTACAGAGCATTGGTCAGTTTCCGACGCAACAGGTCTGATGCAGCAAATTCAATCGTGAATGACCAACGATTTCAGGACGGGGGGCTGTACCGAACTATCCAATTGGGTTGAGCCTTGTAACTCTTTTTTACAATTCGATCGTTCCTCTTCCACAACCTCTGGGCATCCTAGCAACGAAAGCCACTCACACCCATACGGAGAGAGTATGTCCAAACAAGCCGTTGTGAATCTGTTTCGTGCAGCCCAATCCAATCCTCAGCTCAAAACCCAACTTAATACGGCCTCTGATGTCGAAGCTTTTGTGCAGTTAGCCGCAAAGCAGGGGTTTGAATTCACATCTGATGAATGGCGACAAACCGTTGGTTTTTCTGTGGAAGAACTAGAGTGTGAACTGTCTGAAATTCCTGGCATTTAAATCAATTTCATCGTCCGATCGCCTCACTGATGACTGCTGCCCGACCTGTGTGAGGCGATCGCAACTCTTTTGAAAATCGTCCTTCTGCGCCCTGTCCCCCCGCACGTTCTCAAATCGCTTCAATCAACATTTGTGCAAGGTAATCATGGCAAAGCAGCAAGTTCAGAAGGTTTCGACCACACAAGCGCCTGTTTCATCCGCTCCTATCCCCTTACTTCAACCTCGCGCCTTTAGCGACAACGAACAGTCGTCGATCGCCGAGTCACCGCAAGCTGAAATGGAGTCGAAACCAGATGGGGTAATGCTAGGACACTCTTTAGCACGCATTAACACGCGTCCGCTTTCCCATCTGCCAATTCAGCCAAAGCTAACGATCGGTCAAGTGGGTGATCCCTATGAACAGGAAGCCGATCGGGTGGCGGCTCAAGTAGTGTCTCAGATTCATGCACCCGCATCACCAGCGATCGCCTCACCCAAACAGCAGCCAAATGCCTCCTTGCGACGGAAAGCACTAGGACAACCCATTCAACGCTCCGAAGCCATTGAGGTAGAGGAAGAAGAATTGCAAATGAAACCAGCGGATACCGTCCAGCGGGAAGCAACGCCAGAAGAAGAAGAATTGCAGATGAAACCAGTTGACTCCATTCAGCGAGAGACAACGCCAGAAGAAGAAGAACTGCAAATGAAGCCAACGATCCAGCGTCAATCAGATGTCGGTGGTTTACCCGCTTCAAACAACATAGAGTCTGCGATTAATCAATCACGTGGTGGCGGACAAGCCATGCCGGACACGATTCGTCAACCAATGGAACAAGCCTTTGGCGCAGACTTCAGCAATGTGAGAGTGCATACCGATGCTCAATCTGACCAGCTCAGCCGATCAATCAATGCGCAAGCCTTCACCACTAAAAACGATATCTTCTTTAGCGAGGGCAAATACAATCCTGGTAGCCGCAGTGGTCAAGAATTACTCGCCCATGAACTAACCCATGTGGTGCAGCAAAACGGATCTGGCGTTCAGCGCCGAATTCAACCAGCAGTACACTCAACTCCTGCCATTCAAGCTAAACTTTCTCACGTCCAACAAGCGTCATCGAATGTGATCCAGCGAGATGCTTCAACAATGAACATCAAGGGTGTTCTAATTGGTCAAACAAATTTGTATTCAGGCGCGGGGCAGCAAGTCGGCACGATCAAAAAAGGGACTCAGGTGGTGATCGAAAAAGCAGAGGATGAAGGCTTAATGACAGAGACAAGCGGAGGTGCTGGCAGCAAACACAAAGAGCTTTGGCAAATCCTTGATGTCATTGATATGGATGGACTCACGCTCAATGGCGGCAGCTTAGACGATCTGTGGATTAGTAAGACTCGCGTTACGGAGCAAGCAGCTTCTGGAGGAGACAGCGAAACCGTTACAAAAATCAAAGCGTTTGCGGACACACTAGCAAACTATTACGTCATCCACAAAAAGTATAAGCAGTATGCTGAATTCATTGGAAGCAAAACCTGGAACACATTTCATAAAATTTGGGGGTATGTCAATAAAGTGTTGAGCTGGGTTGGGAAAGTAGATCCCAGTGGGATTACAGCAATTGTTGGCAAAGTGTCTGAAGCGATCCATTTGATCGCTGGTTATATCACAGAGGTAGTGAGATTGATGGATGAAACACTATTAGAAGAAGTGTCACCACTCATTCCCCCAGGCTTTAGCTTCGGCACTCTTAAAGATGCTTGTGGAGAGTTGAAAACAGCAGTAACGACTGCATGGGACGCAGTGGAAGCAGTTGTAGAGGCCGTTTAGGCAATTGATTTAGATGGAAGCCCTATCTGCCACTCATAACGATGAGGCTCAAACATAAGTGTAGTGAATGCTACTGCTAGACCCAACCTCTTACCTCAACGTCGGTAAGAGGTTTTTCCATTTTGATGTATTCATTTTGAGCCGCGATCAAAATGTGTTTCATTTGCAGAGGTTCATCCGCTTCTGCTGCCAGGAACGCGGCATTGAGAGCAATGCTACGAATGTTGCCACCTGCAATGCTGAGTTTTGCCAGCTTCCATTCATCCAGCCCAGCCGTTGGAGTTTGTTTGGGGAAGACCCGTCGCCAAATTTCTGCCCGTTGGGTTTGGTCAGGAAAAGGAAAGTTGAGAACGAAGCGAATCCGGCGAAGAAACGCCTGATCGATCGATCCCTTCAAGTTGGTCGTCAGCACCGACAAACCGCGATAGGATTCCATTCGCTGGAGTAGATAGCTCACTTCCATATTGGCGTGACGATCGTGGGAATCTTTCACTTCCGATCGTTTGCCGAACAGTGAATCGGCTTCATCGAAGAGCAGAATCACGCCACCTGTTTCCGCCGCATCAAACACGCGACCGAGATTTTTCTCCGTTTCACCAATGTATTTGCTGACAACCGCGCTTAAATCAATGCGGTAGAGATCCAGATGTAATTCATTTGCCAGCACTTCGGCGGCCATTGTTTTACCCGTGCCGCTGCCGCCTGCAAAGAGGGCGCTAATGCCTAAACCGCGCTGACTTTTGTTGCCAAAGCCCCACTCTTGATAGACCTTTAAGCGCTGTCGCAGTTGAAGTGCCATTCGTTGAATTACTTGCAATTCACGATCGGGCAACACCAGATCCTCCCAACCCGCGCTGGATTCAATGTGATCCGCTAATTCGTCCAAGCGGGGACGTGCTTGCGTGCGGCAAAGATTCCAAAGGAGGGTTGGCAGCGGCAATTCAGTCTCATCGGGCTGCTGCACTTTGGCGGCCAAGGTACGAATGGTGGGAGCACTGAGGTTGAAGTAGGAAATTAAATGCGCCATTTGTGCTTCAAACCCGGTTGCCGCACTTCCTAGTGCCTGCTGCCAGAGTTGCTGCTGCTCCTCGACTGTTGGCGCTTTCACCTCCAAGGTTACGAAGGCACGCGCATTTTGCCGCTGTCGATCGCGCCTCAACAGCATCACTGGAGCCGCTAGCGTTTCGAGTAAGTGGGCGATCGCGATCTCCTGCTTTGGATCTTGCACGCTTGTATCTAACCATTCCAGTATCAGAATTGCCCGGTTAAGCATGTACTCTCGTTCCCACAGGCATTTCACTAGCGTCAGGTTGGTTAAATCAGCAGGCAGTAGCTCGGCTGAGACGCTGTAGGGTGCAAGATTCAAGTTGACACATACCGTTGCCGCGATCGCCCGTTGATTTGCCAGATCGCTACCGTACAACTGCAAAATTGGCAGGGCTCCGTCTGCTTGCGAAACCGCCTGCCATGTTTGCATGGCTTGCACCGCCAACTGTTGATGGCTGTCAACCAAACGATCGGGTGATGGAAGTGGGGTGGCAAATCCGGTCAGGCGATCGTCCAGGTAGCGCTTACCTAACAAGTAGTGGAGAATCTGTTCATCAATCCGAATGGGACTCGTTATGAGAGCGTTGCCCGCACCGAGTTCAATCAGCCTCTGGTGACGTAAGGGACTATCGGGCGATAGGGCTTGCCAATTGGGGTATGGCAACAGTGCCAGTGCCAAGCTAAAGGTAGCATAGGGGCGCTGCGGCTCACGCTGAGCGATCGCACACAGTTGGGCGAAGTCTGCTTCTAGCTCAACACCCGCACAGAGCAACAGCACATTCTGCTCAAAGTCTGATAAGTCAAACGTTTGTCGCAAGTGATCCAGCGCAAAGGCAGAGGTCTTAGAAGGGATGAGTTTTGTCGTCAGACTGTCTACACAATTCAAATTACCCGCTGCATCCAAACTGTCAGTTGCGTGGATGTGTTGCTTTAAGCGCTGGCGCAGGCGATCGATGTGCCCCAGCAAATATTGTTGGTTTGCCTGATGCCAATCCATGACATTCATGGCTAAGCGCTCCCATCTGCCTGCCCAAGCAAGGTTTGTAAATAGTCCTGGGCCTCTTGAGGCGATAGCAACATAACCTCCTCTTTGCTCAACAGTTCGTAGCGTCCACCCCGATGACCATGCCCAATCAACAAGCCTTGTTTCACCGCTTGATTGCCCAATTCATGGAGCTGGTTTAGGCTCAAGATTTCAATTTCTCGATTAATCTGGTCTTCTAAATTGGGCTGTCCCAGGTTGTCTTGATCCATATATCACCTCTACTAATGACATGAAATGAGCGTTTGCAAGGGGCCTTGCTATCGATAGGCAGGTGGCAAACCTTACACCAACCGAACTTTAGGTGCAGCAAACCAATCGAATGTTGCGCTGGCAGGATCGGTATCAATCTCTAAAATGCTTTCGGCCCCATCAATTTGCAGCCGCAGCAAATAATCGCCTGACTTGACCTTTTCGAGCGGAATTTCGATCGTATCGGTTTCCATCTCACGGGGCGGAGCAGCAAACTGATAGGCAAGTGCCGTCTCGATCGACCACTCATTCAATATCAAGATCACCCGCTGCTTGATGCTAACTCTGACATCTACACGAACAGTCAGTATGCCTGTGCAATAGTCATCGCCCGATCGCGATCGGCTCTCAAAGCGCACCTGTTCAATGGTTGGGCGCAACACAAAGGGTGCTAGATTCGACTCAACGTTGTTAGTACCTTCCGTCAGCGTGGTGCCTAATGGAATCTGATGGCTCACCTGTATACCTTGCGCACCAGCCCAAAGCATCCCTGGTGGGATATCTGCGAGAGAAGCAGTGATTTCAGTGCTGCTGCATTGCAATGGTGCAAGTTGAGCCTCCCCAATGCGAATCAGGGTTGAGGCACTTTCTAGATTGCGACCGCGAATGATGAGGGTACTGGTTGCCAGAATGGGATCGAGCTTACCTGTTTGAGGTTGTACAGATTCAACCACTGGCTGATGGGGAAACGCCACTACACCGCCGAGCTTGCGATCGCGCACAGGCAAGGCTTTCGGCAACGCTTCTTCACCCTCGATCGTCACTACTGTCACTTTATAGATCGCTGATAGTAGATAGGGAGCCTGAAAAAACACTGACCAAACTTTCGATAGATCATCCAGGCTGAGGTCAAGCGGACAAACATTGAGTTGCTGTATTTGTTCTGCTAAATCGGCCTCGGCGAGGAAGCGAAAACTCGGATCGGCTATGGTTGCTTGCACTACATCTAGAGAAACGGTAGGGCGATCGTTGAAAATTCGCACCACGCTACCCAATAGTCGTTGTGGCTCTAGCTCCGTTTCATTACCGTAGCAACTCACGATATAGTGCAAATCCAAAGCGGATTGTCGCTTCACAATGTTTGCTTTCACGCGGTGAGTTGCCGTATCTATATTGCCAAAGGCATTGTTGCGCTTGACTTGGTATAGAAAGAGATTAATGCCGGTTTCTGGAGTGCCGTTGCCAACTTGCCGGGGTTGTAGCGTGGTCACTCGCGCTCCATCCACATCTCCCTGAATCGATGCTTGTAGAATGCGTTGCAGCGTTGCTGTAATCGTTGCAATGGCTAAATAGTTACTCACAGTCGATGGATGACCTCTACAAATTTCGGGTTCCAAGCGCGTTGAACGACGATCGAACGAGCATTTACTAACAGCGAGATGGCAGAAGGTAAGCAATCAAGTTTGATTGATTCAATTTCTTCTAGCTGCACTGCTGTCTGACAATGCAACATTGGCACTCTCAATAGACTGCCCATCTCAGTCCAAAACTCTCAATTAAAGAACAAAGAATTCAAGCTACGAGCGCAACAGAAACGCCTCTGCCAAGCAAGAAAGCAATTGATTGAATTAAAGTTACAACTGTTTAATTAACTTCATGATTTGTGTCAGAAAAATAATTCAGGTTCTCTTGTTTTAATGTAGATCTCTTCAATTCGTTGGGCATGCTATGAAGTATCAAAGTGGGCGGTACGTATTTATACGTTAATACTTGCCCGTTCGATGAAGGTTACAACCTCTCACGACCTATGCTGGTTTTGCCCCAAACCTGGCAGTAGCAGTTTGTTTGACAAACCATTCTCCTGAAAATTTCCCTGGCTTTATCTTCTAACCGTATGCGTTAGAGGCATAGAGCGCTAAACAGCCAATGTCTCTCAGACACACGATCGCAGACCTGGTTTGAAAGAGGTGCGATCGCGGGATAGCAGTCATTCCTATAACACCATCGTTTGTGCTGGTGGTCAGAATGCTGTGCTGTTCAATGTTTGATTTTTTCACTCAACACAGGAACGTTATTCATGGCTTTAGATTACTTTGCTCCAGGTGTATACGTCGAAGAAGTCGATCGTGGCAGTCGCTCGATCGAAGGTGTAAGTATGAGTGTCGCAGGCTTTGTTGGCTTCACCGAAGATGTCCGGGGCGATGCCGAACTGTTTAAACCGATGCTGGTCACCACTTGGAGCCAGTATTTAGAGCTGTTTGCTAGACCAGGCTCGGATGGCTTTACCGATTTCAACGCCTACCTACCCTTTGCGGTTCAAGGTTGGTTTTTGAACGGTGGCGGTCGCTGTTGGGTCGTGAGCATTGGCACCAAACTGCCTGGTTCACCTGCACCCACAGCAGAAGAAACCGGACGCAAGATTCTTACCTCTGGCGGCAAACCCTCACTGTTGTTTAATTTAAAGCAGTCAACTGAAACGGGTGGCACTTTAGCACTACCCTCTGCAACGGGCAGAATCACCGTCACTGTTCTAGAAAGCGAGCCGAAACCGCTACCCGAAGATGCATCTGAAGAGGCTGAGCCACCCATCAACACGGGCGAGTTCTTTACCGTCATCGTCCGCAACGGCGATCAAGTGCTGGAGCGCTACGATCATCTCTCGATGAATGCTCAGGTGGAAACGGCGGTAGCTGACTATGTAGTAACAGCGCTAGAACCATCCGAATTTATTGCCATTAGCAACATCTCTCTCAGCGGTCAGGCACTATCTCGCCGCCCTGGTAATGGCTCCTACGAAGTCGCACCCCCGCCCTACATTGCACGCGAAGACCAGCTTGTACGGGATTTGCAGGGCGCACGGAACGATAAAACCGGGATGCAGGGCATCTTTGAAATTGATGAAGTCTCTATGATTGCCTGTCCCGACGTGATGCGGGTTTATCAAGAAGGGTTAATTGACCTGGATCAAGTGCACGGCATCATGGAAACCATGATCAGCTTGTGTGAAAACTCCTTCCCTGGGCCTGCTTACCGCATGGCTGTGTTGGATGCGCCGCCTGTGAAACCTGGTAAGAATGACAACTGCGCTGTACAGCCCGATCAACAAAAGCCTCAAGATATTTTCAATTGGTTGCGTGATTTCAATCGTCGATCGATGTTTGGTGCCCTTTACTATCCCTGGATTAAGGTCGCTAACCCTCGCAATGCAGGCAGACCGATGCTGGTTCCCCCTTCTGGTCACATGATGGGCGTTTGGTGCCGCACGGATGAAACACGGGGGATTTTTAAGGCTCCTGCTAACGAAACGCCGCGTGGTGTGCTGGGTCTGGCCTATGAAACCAACATGAGAGAGCAGGAAATGCTCAACCCGGTCGGTATCAACTGTGTTCGTAACTTTGGCAACTACAATCGTGGTTACAAAATCTGGGGTGCTCGCACATTGGTCGAACCTGATAATGTGCAATGGCGCTATATCAGTGTACGCCGCTTAATTAGCTACATTGAGAAGTCGATCGAAATTGGCACCCAATGGGTCGTCTTTGAACCCAACGATATGGATCTGTGGGAACGCGTGAAGCGCACCGTTAGCAACTTCCTGGAGCGTCTCTGGCGTGAAGGGGCACTCTTTGGTGGGTCGCCAGAAGAAGCGTTCTACGTTAAGTGTGATGGTGAACTCAACACACCCGATACCATGATGCTCGGTCGTCTGTACGTTGAAGTGGGTGTCTGCCCGGTTCGTCCAGCAGAATTTGTCATCTTCCGTATTAGCCAATGGGCACCGGGACAATAAGCGTTACCTGAATTGAACAACACCGTGTGAGTGTCCTGAGACTATCCCAGCGCTCATCGACGCTCACACTGCTTTAAGCCCTCAACGCTGCTCAAAGCAAGCTGCATTGAAGTAGCTTTCTAACCTTCTTTGTTAGGACTTACGCATTTGCCCCCAAACCCCCAATGCTGGGGGCTTTAATTGGCTCGGTTCCCCCAGCATTGGGGGCTAGGGGGCGAAAGATGATCGCTTTTGCGTAAGTCCTATTTGTTTTATTTCTAGCAGCAGCGCCCTCTTTCCCTATTGCAAGGAGCAACCCAATGGCTGACCTGAAACCAATACCCGCCAGTCGCTTTTACGTAGAATTTGATGGTTTATCTGACAAACTGCTGAAAAGCGTGACTGAAGTGAGCTTTACCGGACAAACTACAGGTCACGAAAAGCCACTAGCTTCTACCAAAGACGGCAAAACGCTATGGCAAACCACCTCTGGCGGCTTTAAGCAAAATCCAAACTTCACGATCGAAGTCTATTTAGCCGAAGGCGATCTGGATTTCTATAACTGGATGAAAGCTACCATGCCTAAGAGTGAAGGTGGCGACGGTAAATGGAGCGAAAGTCGCAAAGCAGGCGCGATCGTCGGCTATGACAGTTCTGATGCCGAAGTCATGCGTTGGAAAATCTCTAACGCCTGGATTAAATCCTACAAACTTTCAGAGTTCTCCTCAGATAGCAACCAGCTAGCCGTTGAAACATTTGAACTAGTTTGCGAACAGATCGATCGCACAAAATAATGACCCTAAACATCAATAGGAGTTAACTCATGGCAAAAGGCGAACTATTGGCGTGTTCTAAGTTCTATGTGGACATCGAAGGCTTGACGGATTTGATTATCAAAAAAGTGAGCGGTGTGTCCATCGAATTACAAACGGCTGGCGACCAAAACCCCTTTGGAGTCACCAAAGGCGGCAAAGCCCAAATTCAAGCAACCGTAACGGGTGTGAGCAATGGCGCTGTCACCGTTGAATTTGTTTCTACCGTTGAAGACGATCGTCTCGTGAAATGGTACAACGATTCTCACTCTCAACCCATGACCGGGGGCGGCACCAAAAATAAAGGAGCGCTGAAAACAGGCTCCATTATTCTCTATAACCAGGGAGGCGAAGAGGCCGCGCGGTGGAATCTCACAGGCGTAATGCCCAAATCATACAAAAGCTCCAAGATGGAGGCTGGTAGCACAGAACTCGCGACAGAAACGGTTGAACTAGCCTTTCATGCCGTCCGACGGGTGAAATGAAGGTGTAAGAGTCGTTGCAGGTAGTAGCCATTGCGTAAAATTTTCTACCGCCTGCAACGTTTCAACAATCAATCCTTAAGTGGAGAAAACGTGTGCAAGAGGCCGACCACGAACTTTTAACCTCGTCACGATTTTATCTGGAGCTCCGCATTGACGGCAGTGACGATCGCATTGACGGTTACTTCATGGAGTGCCAGGGCTTTGAACGCACTCAAGAAATGATTGAATTTTGTCAGGTCACGCCGCAGAAGTGGGGAAAAGACAGCAACGCCGTTGGCAGAGTGATTCGGAACAAAGTACCGGGTAATACCAAAAGCAGTAATCTAACCTTGCGTCGCGGCATGACCACCTCCAAAATCTTTTGGGAATGGTTTGCCGCTGTCGAACAAGGCAATTGGGCAAAACAGCGGCGCAATGGTGATTTAACGCTTTATAACCAGCACGGTGAGGAAAAAGCTAGATTTCGCTTTTTAGGAGCTTGCCCCGTTAAATACAAAATTGGTGATGTGGGAGCCAGCAAAGCCGAGTTTGAAGTCGAAGAAATTGAATTAGCAATTGATGAATTTAGGCGGATTAAATGATCCAAACTGAGTTTGAATTTACCTTGCCCAAAGGCTACGTGGATGAGGATGGCAATCTTCACCGCATGGGAGTGATGCGTCTATCACGGGCGATCGACGAAATTGTGCCCTTACGTGATCCGCGCGTAAAGTCAAATCCTGCTTATGCCACTGTCATTATTCTGTCGCGTGTGATGACAAAACTAGGGGCTTTAGATGAAGTCACGCCTAATGTGGTCGAAGGGCTATTTGCCTGCGATTTAAACTACCTGCAAAAGCTTTATCGTCAGATTAATGAACTAGAGTCAGAAGCATTAATTGAAGTTGGTAAGCAGTAAGGAGTAATGATGATACCGACTGAATTTGCCTTTAGGCTACCGCGCGGTCTGGTCGATGAATCCGGTGCTGTTCATCAAACTGGCATTATGCGGCTGACTACAGCCAAAGATGAAATCGCTGTGCAAAGAGATCGGCGCGCTCAGGAAAGCGAAGCTTATCAAAGCCTGGTGATGTTTTCACGAGTCATTACTCAACTCGGACATTTAAGCACCATTACACCAGAACAATTAGAAAATTTATTTACTCACGATTTGGGCTACTTGCGCGAGTTTTATAACCAAATTAATCAGCAGGGAATAGCCGAAATAGCCGTTCATTGTCCGGCCTGTCAACATGCCTTTGCAGCGGAGCTAGAGTTTGCGGGGGAGTTGTTGGCTACCCCTTAGACCAGTTGCATGAGGAGGTAGCCTGTATTGCATTTGAATTTCACTGGTCGCTGGAAGAAATTTTGAGCCTAGAACATCGCGATCGCCACCGCTGGCTCACAGAAATTGGCAAACTTCGAGAACGCTTATCCTAGTTAGCATCCTGGAGGACAATAATGGACTTTGATATATTGCCCCCTTCAATACGTTCTGTGCTGACCGAAACTTCACCACAGATTTCCTCGCAGATGTTAAAGCAAATTCTCGCTGATCCAACACTGCTTGAGCAACTGAGCGATCGAGTCTATACCCTGTTGAAACATGAATTGAACCATCAGCGCGAACGGAGTCAAGGCTATGGGAGACGCTTCTAATGCCAGCTAAAAATACTGCTGTCGCATCGACAACTGAACTCAATTTTATTACCGCAAATCGCTTTTATGTCGGCTTAGAAAGCACCATCTCGGCCTCTTTTACGGAGTGCCAGGGACTAGGCGTTAAGGTAAAATATGAAACTTTTTTGGAAGGTGGCGTTAACGATCAGCAACGGACATTACTAGGGCAGCCTGAGTTTTCAGAAGTGACTCTCAAGCGAGGCTTAACCGATGATCTCGTCTTTTGGGATTGGCTCAAGCAGGTGCTAAAAACAGATGGGAGTGCAATCACACGACGAAACGTCAATATTGTAGTGTTTAACCAGGCAGGCGAAACTATGCAGTGCTGGACACTCATTGGAGCCATTCCTGTAAGCTGGAAAGCCCCTGCACTCACCGCAGATGCCAATAGTGTAGCCATTGAAGAACTGACGCTCATTCATGAAGGCATCAAGGTTGCTAAACGGGCGGGTGCTGCCTCTGCAACTTCACTTAAAGGGCGCAAAAACGGCTATTTTGTCAGCAATTAAGTAAAGTGATCCCATTTGGTAGTAGCAACAAACGTTCAAAAGCCTTATGGAACGATAGAGCCTATCACCGCACACTTCTACTACTAGCTTGCAACACGATTTATGGCTGAACCTGATGTCTCCCAGTTTAGCGATCGCTCCAAACCAGAATCTCTGGACGATCTCGCGGTGCCACCCCCGTTGCTAGTTGCGCCGCCACTAGGCATCAATCGTCAATTCTTAGTGCCGCTAGGGGCGCGATCGCTCACGGTTCTAGAACCAGATCTGTTTCAACCGCGATCGTCGCGTGAGGATATCAGCATCTTTGGAGATTCTCCCTTTTTCAATGATCCTTTGCTGACTACAGGATCAAAGCCCATTGTTCAACTATCATCATCCGCAAAAGGTTTAAGCCCCACCGCAGAAGCAGTACTTCAGCGATCGCCAGCGGCTCCTGCTCTGATTACACAGCACACAACTGATGCACATCCACGTCCATCGTCACTGTCAATTGAAGCCGCCAATCAGTCAAATAAACCGTTTGAACCAGTGTTGTCCATCCAGTCCTCAGACAACACTGGTGAAATACAAGCAAGTAAAGCAGAGGGGCTTTCAGATCATCTACAGGAATCCCCTGATCAGGCCATAGTTTCTAAAGAGATCGGACTTCATACATCATCTAAATCACCTGAAATTTCTTCAACAATTGAAACCGTAGAAGATTTATTCCCTCACGATTCTCTTTCATTTAAAGAGTCAGAAAATTTGTCAACGATCGCAGCAATAGCCGTACCCATTCCCTTTCCTGCAAACGACGTTCAGCGTCCTACGGCAACTGAAGCCCAATCTGACCCACTTTCCAACCCTAGGCTTGAGTTAACTACTGACTCCAGACCCGATCCAGCGATTGAATCGGAAGTGGAAACAGCGTACATTTCTCGATCAGAACAAATTCCTGAATCGAAAGTAGAATTAACACATATTTCTCGATCAGAACAAATTCCTGAATCAATTTCTGAATCGGCATCTCAATTAACTCCTAACGTTCAACCTCAAGCAGCACGCATCGTTCAACCTGAATCAGTCGATCGCGCTGGAATTGACTCAACGCTCAAACCTGTCTCTGCATCCAGCACTGATTCAACGGCTGCATTTAGACCAACTAGAACTGTTGAATTAGCCTCTAACGCCAGAGTTGAAGCCGCTTCTGATCCCCAATCTGAATTAGCAGTTGTCTCTACAGACGCGATCTCTAACCCAATTGGAGCGATTGAAAAGCAAGGAACAGTCTTCTCTCAATCGATCGCATCCGAAGTCACATCATCTCAGTATAGTCAGACCTCAGAGCCATTCAGTACTTCCACAACCGCATCATCTGAAGAACCTGAGATCATCACCAGACAAGCAGCGCAAGAGAACCCATCGATCGAGGTAGCTGAGCAACTGCAACGTTCGCTTGAATCAACCGTACAACGGTCGCCCGATGTCGATCTACCACCACTAATTCCCTCAAATGAACTTGCACCAACTCCAGCAGAAAAACCAGACTCAGAGATTGACCATGCAGCCGTTGAGCCTCTTGCGTCGCAGCCTTCAACGAATGAAATAACAGCCACGCAACAAGCTCAACTCAGTTCTACCGCATCGGTTAGGGAGACAACGTTTGATAGCGGGAATGTGACGATCGATGCTCCAGCCCCGTCTTTACTTTCGCCAACACCATCCTATTCTCTTCAAGCAAAGGGACTTGAATCGTCACCGCAATCAACCACTGACTTAGCCGCAACTGAACGCCATTCTGCCTCTAATGCACCGTCCACACTACCGTTGGAGCAACCCAATCAATTCCTTCAAGAGAACTTTGTAGCAGCAGATCCGGAGCCCAAAACGAACTCACAAGCTATTTTCGAGTCCAATCCTCAAACCTTACAAGCCTCTCTTGACCCGCAGCTTACCTCATCAGCAGATGTCACTCCGCTTACCCAAACAACTCCAGCACGAGAGAGCGTCACATCACAAGTTGCTCAAGTGCTGCTACAGGCAGAAACTACAACCTCGATCGCTCGATCGCTCAATCAACCGTCGGCAGAAGCATCCTCGATCGCGCATCAATCCAAGCATGAATCGCTGTTTGAGCCGTTACCTTCCTCCAATCCTCCATCATCCATTCAATCAGATCTACAGTTAAAAGGCACAGAAACAACACCTGAAATTGCCTCTGTTGATCATCGAACAACAATTACCAATGCAAACTTAGAGGTTTTTCCTGAGCTGAATACCGGGCAAAAAGCAGAAGCATTTAACCATGTTTTAGGGAGTAACGCATCGGACGGTCAAGCGCAGAATTTGGTGGAGCGATCGCAGTCATCAGAGCATACCGCTGAAGCATCGCCCTCCAAAATTGAATCTTTAGAAAATGTTCAAATAACTCCTGAAGTACCCATTCAGCGAACATCAAGTACTTCGTTGGAGTCTCGTATAAGCGTTACAGCATCTCCTGCACCAGACATATCAGAATCACGACCATTCGATTCACAGTCATTTAGCTCACATCCAAATTTAGCATCTCACGCACGTTCGACTGAAAGCAGCCAACTTGAAGCGAAAGCATCGCAGCTAAATTTAGAAAATCAAACATTAGCTATCCCTGAGAACAAAGAGGAAGCCTTTAAAGCCAGTACTTCAGTATCGGATAAAACTGCTAAATTAGAAACATCTCTAGAATTACTTTCTGAGCAAAAGCTGAATTTAGATCAAGCAAGTTTAACTAGTGGTATCATTATCGGCTCTGATTTTGATTCAAACTCTATTTCAGATTCTCAATCTAAAGCTGGCGTCATACAAGCAAAAGAATTAGCAAGCAGTGAAAGTGATTCTTTAGAAAGTGTGGTTTCAGAAAAGCCTGACAGCTTTGAAATAAACTCTACTTCTGAACTAAACAAAAAAACCTTTAGTACAGAAATACAACCAGTTGTTAACTCTTCATCTCCTTTAAAGGGGAAGACCACAGGTAAGCTTGAGTCACCATTACAGTTAAACGAACAAAGTATAAACGTAAAAAATTTAGAAGTACAAAATCTAGAGAGCCAAAGCCCAGACATACAACGTCTAGCAATAAAGAGCCTAGAAACACGAAGCCTACAAGCAAAAGGTCTGGAAACACAAAGCTCTGAAAGACAAAGTCAAGAGGCACAAAATCTGGGAACACAAGGTCTAGAAGCACAAAATCTAGAATTACTATCAAAGCCAGAGGTCATCAACCAATCTACATCGTCCCTTACTCAAGCACAGATCGATACGCTAACGACAGAAGTAACAGAGTCCTCAGATACGATCGCTCGTACTTTAGAAGAGACGAATCAGAGCAACAGTTTAGCAGAGAATACGGTTGATTCAGCGAATACAGAAGCACATCTTACTCATTCCACACCTAAGCGAACAGCGGTCAACCTGGAAACGGCTTCTAACCAGAACGCAATTCAAACTTCTATAAGTGATCCAGTAACGGTTAACTTGGGCATGATTTCTAACCAGGAAATAGCTCAGAAGCAGGATGAGCCGAAATCGCCTCTTCCGTCTATCGATTCACAAACTTTAGATACGCTACAGAAAGCACCAGATACTGCGATCGCCCCCACCTCTCAATCATTTGTCGTACAACAGCCTGAACCGCAACAAGCAACTTCTGAACCGGACAACGAGCAATTTGTATCTGTTGCTAACGAAGGAGAGATTTTTTCTAGCTATGCAGCGCCGATTCAGCGATTGGAGGATTCAACTGTTTCCAGCACTGTGATTGCTGACAACACAACGTTTGACACATCAATTTCTGGATTAACTGAGCCTTTGCCGCACGTTCAAGATCTGCCTGAAGCCCAAAGCTTGCCTGCTATTCAAAGCCCGGTTCAAGCTGCCTCTGCTGTTGTACAAGCCCAACCCGCTACTCAGGCACAACTGACCTCTGAAATAGAACTATCACCTTTTGATGCTGGTTCATCAGTTGCCCCGGTTAATGAGATGCTTTCAGATGCGGCGATCGCCCAGACCTTTTCCCCAGCCGCCGACGGGACGAGCGCACGTTCCACCCCAGTCCTGCGATCGCCAGACTCATCACACCCTGAACTTAAGGCTTCATTCTCCCTCGAAACGTCTCCTGCACTGCCATTAGAGTCTGAACAGCAGGAGCATTCAACCAACAGGCATGATCCAGCACAAGCTTTCTTAAGTTCGCCGCTGTCATCAGAGCAAGGGAATGAACCCGATCGCCCCCTTTCATCAAAGTCTACCGCTGCACACTCCAAGCATGGAGAAGTATCCGGAGCAGGCTTGCTATCAATTAAGGATATACCGAGCACAGACCTTTCAACCCTACGCCTTCAACAGGCAGCACAGACTGATGCCATACCGCAGGCTGCGATCGCCCCCCTTCCTACTGCTACTCCGTCTTTTGCAGTAGAAGCGCCTATTCAGCGGCAGGTTACAACTTCCGCAGACACAGCGAGTCAATCATTGGCGGCAAATTCGTTAGAAACGCAGCCTAATAGACCTTCCGCTTCACCTCAGATTACGCCGCCTACAACCGTAGCAATTCAACCATTAGAAGTAGATTCGCTAGAGGCACAGAGCGACGAGTCTTTCACTTCACGTCAAATAACGCCTCTTGCAGACACAGCAATTCAAGCATTTGCAGCAGATCCGTTAGAACAGGAGCACAGCGAGCCTTTGACTTCGCCTTCAGGAACAACAGAGACAGATAGTCAGGACTTACGCAAATTCTCTAAAACTAGCCCCCCCGCCCCCAACTCTGGGGGAGCAAGCACTCAAAGGCCCCCAGAGTTGGGGGATTTAGGGGGCGACTGCGTAAGTCCTAATAGCCTTGCTGCCCAATCGCCACAAATTACTGAACCCAGCCTTACGCCATCAGCCCAGGCAAATCTACCGCAGTCATCAGATCAGAACGCACCGCTTTCCAATGCATTACGTGAGAATCCACTCCTTCAGAGCCGATCGCTTCAAAACTTGGAGGAGGCGATCGCGTCAGAAATGTCTTCCCAGGCTGTAGTTCGCGACATCGAGCCTGTTGAACCCGCCCACGAGACGGTATTCCCTGCGATCGTGCAGCGTATGCCAGGTGCGGGGCAGGCATCAGCACTGTACTCTTCTAACGTAGTTGATGATGAAGCATCCCAGCCAGCAGTACCTAGAGAAACGAAACTAGACAATCCTGCTGGCAACCTAAGTGAAGTTAGTGGAGACACAGCCGAACCAAAAGCACCAGAACCACTACCACTCGTTTTGCAACCGCTCTCGACATTGGAACCACTTACAGCTTCAGCTAGTTTTTTCAGTCGTGCTTCTGCAACCGCACCCAGTGTTCAAACCTCTCGTCAAAGCACACCGTCATTCACTTCAACTCCTGCGCTAGAGCAACCTCAGTCTAAGTCGATCGTTAAGGTCGATCGCCCAACCACGCAATGGTCTAACTTTAGCGATCTGGTACAGAGGCAGATTACGCCTTCGCCACGATCGTCTAACCGCTCCCACGACACCGCTAAGCATGCAAGCGCTCCACACTCAGTGGCAACCGTCCTTGCCAATACGAGTGCAATGATTCAACGCCAACCTGATCAGCCAGAGACGGTACGAATTTCTCGTCATGACCAATCCCCCTCTACGGCAGCAGAACTATCTGATGTAGTGGACGCAAAGGACTTAGAACAATTAGCTCAAGTGATTTATCAGCAATTACGGCAACGGTTACGCATCGAGCAAGAACGTCATGGTGCGGGACGTTTACCCTGGTGAAATCCGTTCTAAATTACACGCGCCCTTTAGTTTTGCAGAGAAGTGGGAAGTCTAAGAGGAACCCGACAGCGGCTATGGCTGGGATGCGCTACAACTTTTGCCTATGAGTATAGGTTATAGCGTACCGGGTGTGGTGAAAGCCGATAACAAAGACTGTCATTTAACGCGGATGATGGCTATAAACCGACGGCAATGAATGAACTTAATGGTTGCTATTAATCGTAATGGCATTTTGCTGGAGAATCCACTATGCAATTCGTCAAAGCTCAACTCGTTTCTACAGATGGTGGCGGGACGATCGAGTTTATGTTTAACCCTAGTCAATTGGCGTTTAAGCAACGGTTTACGCTGAATGCCAACGGTGGATCACGCACAGAAGATGGCATGCCAAAAACCAGCTTTGGGCATCCAGAGCCGTGCAGCCTCAGCATTAGTGACATCATGCTCGACACCTATGAAGAAGGCGGCAGCAAAAGTGTGATGACCTACGTGAAAGAGTTTGAAAAAGCCGTCACCTTTGCCAAAAGTGGCGACGCCAAGGGAAAACGTCCGCCCACCTATGTTTTTACCTGGGGCAAGCAAAAATACATCCGCTGTTTTGTGACAGAGCTTTCTTACACGCTGACGATGTTTCTTGCCGATGGCACGCCTGTCAGAGCCAAGCTGAGCCTGCAATTAGAGGAAGTTGACGAATCGGTTTCTCAGCCTGGGATGGGAGCATCCTCTTCCGTCGATCGCGAGGGTGATTCGCGCAGTAGCCGTAAAAAATAATTTTTAAGGATGAGTGCCCCATCATGTCTGCCAGTTACACTGCCCAACCAACGCTAAAAATTGACGGACAAGCTGCCTCTGCCAGTCTTATGGAAGATATTCTGCAACTTTCAGTAGAGGAAAGCTTGCATCTACCAGGCATGTTCACGCTCGTCATTCGGAATGACTACTACCCCGCACGCAGCGGCGAAAAGCCCTGGCAATATGAGAAAACATTGACGATCGGCAAACCGATTGAAATTGGCTTTACCTCTAGCACAACGGACGATCGCCAGTTCAGTCAGGCAAAAAACAGCACCCTGATCAAAGGCGAAATTACCGCGATCGAGGCTCATTTCAATGCAGAATCGCAAGCGCCGATCGTGGTGCGAGGTTATGACGTGAGCCATCGCCTGCACCGAGGACGCTACAATCGCTCGTTTCAAAATATGAAAGACAGCGATATTGTGCGTCAGATTGTCAAAGAAGCGGGTGTCAGCGTCGGAACGATCGACGATACGGGTGGCCCTTTTGGCTTTGGCGATCCCGTTGGCTATGTGTTTCAAGAAAACCAGACCAACATGGAGTTTTTGCGCGAACGAGCCGCTCGACATGGGTTTGAGCTGTTTGTGCAGGATGGCAAACTCCATTTTCGCAAACCCACTGCTGGAGCATCACTCCAACTCAAGTGGCTGGAAGCCATTAGCAGCTTTCAGGTGCGTGTCAGCAGTGCCGAACAGGTGAGTGCCGTTGAAGTGAGAGGGTGGGATTACCAAAACAAAAAGCCGATCGTCTCGACCAGGAGTAGCCAAACCGAGGAAGTGGTGACCGCGATCGATCAAGGTAAAGGTAGTGCTGCCAGCACAGCATTTCAAGGCAAACCCACGCTGGTTGTCGTCAATCAGCCTATCGCGTCCAGCCAAGAATCGGACACGATGGCTCAAGCGCTCTACAACGAACTGTCAGGCGAGTTCATTCAAGCCGATGCCAAAGCAGAAGGAAACCCTGAGATTCGCCCCGGTAAAGTCATCAAGCTTTCTGACTTAGGCAAATACAGCGGCAAATATTACGTCACCGAAACACGCCACTTCTTTCAACAACGCATCTACACAACCGAGTTCAGCGTTCGAGGACTCCGCGACAACGACTTGTTGACGGCCATCATGCCGCAGACACGCCTGCAACCAGGGCAAACACTCATGATTGGTGTGGTCACCAACAACAAAGACCCCAAAAAGTGGGGACGAGTGCGGGTAAAATTCCCCACACTGACTGACACACACGAAAGCGATTGGGCAAGAGTCATTTCAGTGGGGGCTGGCGCGAACCGAGGGTTTGATTGCCTGCCCGAAGTGAATGATGAAGTACTGGTTGGGTTTGAGCATGGCGACATTCATCGTCCGTTTGTCATTGGTGGCGTGTGGAACGGCACAGATGCACCGCCCGCCAGCGTTGATGATGCTGTTGTCGATGGCAAAGTCCGATTGCGTACCCTGAAAACTCGCACCGGCCACACCTTACAGTTTGTCGAAGAAGACAAGGGTGAGAGTAAAAAGGGCGTTTATTTAACGACCGTGTATGGGCACACGTTACAGCTAAAGGACACTGAAAAGGCGATCGCACTCAAAACGAAAGAAGGACATCAACTGCTGCTCGACGACCAAAATCAAAAGCTAGAGCTAAAAAGCAAAGGGGGGCAGTTCTGCAAAATGGACGACCAGGGGCGCAAAATGCAGGTTAATGGTACAGGCGAGATTGAGGTCACAGCGGCGCAAAAAATTGAGCTTAAGGTCGGCGGCAGCAGTATTGAGATCACGAACACGGGCATTGTCTTAAAAGTAGGCGGCAGCAGCATCAACATCTCGAATGCAGGGATTGAGCAAAAAATGGGTGCCAATAAAATCAATATCTCTGCGGGCGCGATCGATGTCTCTTCGGTCGGTATGACGACAGTCAAGGGTAGCGCCACGACGGTTAAAGGCGATGTTTCCGTGGCGGTATCAGCACTATCGATTTCACTGGGTTAACGCTTCGCTCACATTCACCAGGAGTCAACAAGATGCCAATGCAAGTTTGTATGGGAGCAACACTACAATGCACGCCCTTTGGGATGGCTCCCAGCACCTTAATGGTGGTTCCCAAAGGGCCGCCCGTCACGATCAATGGAATGCTGGCAGCCTCAATTATGGATTTTGCACCGTTGGTCAATATCCTGCCGTTTAGCATGTGCACATCCCTGGCGAACCCAACGGTTGCCGCTGCCACCACTGCCGCGCTTGGCGTTTTAACCCCAATGCCCTGTATTCCGGTGCTGATCGGACCGTGGGCACCCGGAGCTTTGAAAGTCAAGATTGGCATGTTTCCGGCTTTGCCTAGTACCGCCGTCTGTAGCTGCGCATGGGGTGGCATGATTCGAGTGGTGACACCCGGACAGTTCAAAGTTAACGTGACTTAAGTGTTTCAATAACGCAAGATGTTAAGACTGAAAAGATGATGCATCACATCAAGGTTCACCGATCTTCTCCAGGGAACTGAAACCTATAAGCCACCCAGAAAAACTGAACCAGTACAGCGCATTAAAAGTTTCGCAACGTCGGTTGAAAGAGTGCTGAGGACTGAGTAGCGCTCAAGCATGTTGCATCATTTCTATTTCAGAACACTAGCTCAAATCCGGTAATTCATTCATCGTCGATTGAGACTTAAGCAGAGTACTCTCCTCTACTTCTCGCTTACCAACAGTAGGTTTTTTTTGAGTTTGCTTAGCCAGAATGGTAAGAATTGCTCGCACGTCTGTTAAGCTGCGACGAGTCAGCATTTCATCATCATTCATATTCTGACGCAGCTTCTTACGAAATAAAAGTATTTAGCAGATGCATCCTTTATTGCTTAGATTGCTGCTAGGCCCTGTTTTCGTCGCTTATTTTGAGCCTAATTTATTTGGCTCAAAGGCTTGATTTTGAGGCTGAACCTGTCTAGCTAAGATGCTCAAAATTGCTTGAACATCCGTCAGGTTATAACAGGTAACTGGCTGGGTGCGATTCATAGTATTGAAGTACTCCACTGTACAGGGATCTAATGCATTCAAAAAGTCAGCTTTCAGTTCAATCTAAGACTCAGCAGTCAAGCGCTCCAGGTGACTAAAGCTACCGTGAGAACCTTCTCAGACAGGTGGTGAAACGTGCTGGGAGTCGAATGAACCACACAGTAGATATTGAGTCTTAGAGGGGCATGGGGATTTGAGTTCTTTAAGGCACCTTTCAAGAAATCTCCCAGTTGAAAGATCAGCTGACATTATTGAAAATGGCTTCTACAGAGCTTTTACTTCAAACATTTTGTAGAGCCACATCTAGGTGGTGGAGGTTGCTTAGAGAAGGCAGGCATTGAATTAATTGTTAGTACGATGAGAGAGCCGATCGTAATCAGAGCTACTGTTTTCTGGAATAAGTTAGTCATTTGCTTCGCTGTTCTCCACTTAATAAAGATCCTCTAGCTAAAACATCTCAAAACTGAGCTAAAGGATAAAACGATAGCAATGCACCGCAAGAAAGTAGTTGCCCCAGTCGGCAGACTACGCAAATCAAACTTTTGCATAGATGCTTCCTCAAGTTAAGGAGGCTAGCTTATGCTTTAGCAAGTAATTCCTACAGAAGTTGTTTGTTAACGGGCAAGCCTGAGTCACTATGGCAGCCACGTTCCTGATGGGCTTATATATCGACAGTAATCCCTTTACCGAGAGCAATCTAGCGCTTTTCAGAAGCATAACCAAAACAATATTTTCTAGACTATGCAATTCTGAACATCTAACAGCCAAAGCATTGAGTACACAGGCCTTTGGACAGATCGCGCTCAGAAGTACATGTGAAGCGTGTGTAAATAAAAGCACTCAAAAGACGTTTGGTTTACGTACTCAAAGTCTTCCTTGTAGAGCAGTTCCGTTTGCATGGTCGGGCTTAGCGCGGAAACTTAAGTAAACGCTAGATAAGAGATAGAACTACAGCGCCCCTGTAATTATACGGACACGGAGCTTAAAGGCGCATAGATTTACAGAGTGAATACAGTGTCTTCATTGTCTCTTAGTCTTCTAGCTTGGCAATAGGCTGAGAAGCAAAGAAAATTTATTTTTCTGAAATTACATGAGAAGTTCTGCTGAATGGTTCTTATGACAGATGTGGCTCTAAACCAAACGGTAAAGTCGCACAAAACGTTGTACCAATATTCTCTTGGCTTGTAAAGGTAATTTGTCCGTGATGTATTTCAACACATTGCTTGACAATGGCTAGTCCTAATCCGGTACCTTGAATCTTATTAGTATTACGAGCACGATGAAACAACTCAAAGAGTTGAGGCTGATCCTCCAAGGGGATACCAATCCCCTGGTCTTGAATTTCAAAGCTAACTGCCTGCTCTAGATAAGAGCAAGCGAATCTAATAACACTACCTTGAGCCGAGTATTTTACAGCATTCGACAATAGGTTAAGCAAAATGGATCGTATTAACTTTGGATCAACATACACTTGCTGGGAACGACCGGAACATGTAAGAGCGATCGTATGACCAGCGCCAACACCCAATTCAATCTCTTCAAGAATTTCTTGGCATAATGCTTCGAGATCCAGCCATTGAGGATTAAACTCTAATTTTCCAGATTCCGCTTCGCCAATGATCAGCACATCTTCAACTAATTGGTTGATATTCTGAATTGCTGCTCGGATTCGCTGAAAATACTCGCTTTTTTTAGCTTCGCTCGCGACATCTCCGTAACGCTCAAGGATTTCGATCGCTGTTCTGATTGTCGTTAAAGGTGTACGAAATTCATGGGATGCCATTGAAACAAAGCGAGACTTGAGTTCTCCAAGCTCTTTCTCTTCCTGTAGAGCGCGACGGATTTCGTCTTCTGCTTGTTTGCCTTCCCGAATCAATTGTTCACGAGTGCGAATACTGTCGATCATGACCTCGAACACTTGAGCAAGTGTGTTCATCTCATCAGGAAATTGACTTCGATTTGAGAAAGACAAAGCCTGATCATAGTTGCCTTCAGCAATTCGTTCAGCAGATCTAGTAAGTTCGGTTAAATGTTTTGTTAAAATACCAGACAGAATATAAATTAAAACAAAAAGAATGGCATAGGTTATAGCAAATGTAAGCCATACCTTGTCCCGAATCTCCTGCTGAAGGCTACGAACATAATCTGCTTGAATATCAATGCCTAAAACTGCTCTAACTTCGCCATTTGAGTCCTTTAATGGAGCAAATGCAGACAGCCAAGTACCCCATTTATCTGTATAAATATCTTTGTTTTCAACGATCTCACCGCGCTCCAAAACCTGCTGAGTTACCAATCCAGGGACACCTGATTCAAGAAATCGAACTGATTTAGATGGATTGTATTTTGCCCAAAGATCTACCAAATAAATGATTTCTAGCTCATTCTGTCTCACGCTGGATACCCCAACGCGCCGATTATTGCTGGCTTTGCCAGCAACATACGTGTAAAGCCAGGCGCGTGGTTCTATACGGTGAACAGTTTCAAACCATGCCAACTGGTGCTGAAACCGTTCATCATCAGAAAAACCTGAGGCATTGGGTTTGCCTTCGTTATAAAGTGCTAGTAATTCCTTCGTATCTACACCTCGCACGGCACCTATCAGTGTTGATTTCATATCTGCCCGTAAACGCGAGAGGCTTTTCTCTGTAGAAAAATTATAAAACCAGTAGAAAGCGCCAGCAAAAACAATGCTAAAGACCATACTGAAGCCGAGCAAAATTTTTACTCTTAAGCTAACTAATTTGCCTTGATTGTTCGTTGCGCATGAAGGCTGATGGTTTTGATTATGTTGATGCTGCGGTAAATCCACCTTGTGCAACCTCAGTTGATACATCCTGTCGGTACTGAAGCTTCTGAACAAAGTCTGAGCGAGGACAAAATAGTTTTTGTAAGAAGTCTCTTAGTTTTGGGTGTCAAGAGAGAATATATTAGCAATGCATACTTGGCGTATGGTTGGCGAAATGGCGATGCATAGGATTACTTGGTCAGCGTTGGTACTTACGTTATCCAGAGCACTTAAAGGCAATACAGCTACCGTTTTGATCATTCGGTATTTTGCGAGGCTATTACCGACAAAGGAGCGAAGAACACCAACTGGAGTCATGCGGCTATGTCTTCTCCGACAACCGTCAGTTTCACCAGGATAAAGCAAAGACTGCTGGATTGCCCTTCTGAATCATGCATGCTTAGTGGAGTGCTCCGGTAGCTTGGGATTAGGGAAAGGAAAATGATAGAGGCTGAACTGCGTAAGTGTTAACAGAAAAACTCAATTTTGTGCTGCGGGGTTAGGCCCTCGGTAAGAATCAAGCTAGCTGGCTTCTGATTTGGCTGGCGCTTAATTTGTTCTCAAGGGTTGATGTTATGTTTTCCAAACCGCTAGTTGCTCAATCCGGATTTTCTACCGTGTTTGAGCATTGTTTTAGCCATGTTTTAAGCTTGATGGTGTAGCATTCAAATAATCTTGCAAAGGAAAAATTGCTCGAACTGTTTTAGAGTTCCCTACGCTGCTGACATCCAACCAAGCTACAGAAATTTTTAGCTTGGTTAAAAGACCAGCTAGAAGCTAAAAGGTGGCTACAGCCGTTGGCGTTTGCATGCTGCTCAGATACTAGCAAACCCAAAGTTTGCTTTACAACATCGAGGAAGCAACACAACGTTCTCTACGGGACTGACGGGGCTCGAACCCGCAACTTCCGCCGTGACAGGGCGGTGCTCTAACCAATTGAACTACAGTCCCTCGGTGCCTTTTTAGAGGCGATCTTCATTGCCTAGAGCGTGTTTCAGAGCAGACGACTAACCAAGACGCTTTTCTATTGATGCCCCTAAGCACTCGTTTAGGACAGATTTAGGACAGTGCGAGAAATCATACCACTAAACAACCACGGCTCGATTCAACTGAAATTTACTCTCAACGGTAAACGCTATAGCTTCAATCCTCTGCAAGGAGCTAACTATTCTAACGAGCGAGATCTAGCACAAGCTAAAACTGTCGCTACCAGGATTCGGAACGATATTCTTGCTGGCTACTTTGACCCGACCCTATCGAAGTACAAGCTGAATCCCACTGAGAACACGCGGCTAACGCAGACAGCTAGTAAACCTTCGTCTAAATCATTGCTAGAGGTTTGGGACGCTTGGGTAGATACTCTCGATCTATCACCAGCGACAAAAGCTGACCATTACGAGATGATCAGACGAATGATGGTCAAAGCTAGATCAGGGCTAACAGACACATCTTGGTTTACTAACGCTTCTATTGCAGCTAGTACTTTCAATAAGCGCTTGGGCTACCTTAAGACCTGCCTCTGTTGGGCAATGACTGAAAAGCTAGTAGAAAGCAACCCGTTTGAGAAGGTTAAGACCAGAAAGGCATCGAAGCCAGAGATCAAACCGTTTACGCTTGACGAGATGAAAACGATCCTTGCTGCCTTTGAACGTCAGCATAGCCATTACTCGCCTTTTGTGCAGTTTATGTTCCTTAGCGGTGTGAGGACATCAGAAGCGATAGGGCTGCAATGGAAGCACATAGACTTTGACCGCAATGAAGTCGTTATACGTGATTCTTTATCAAAAGACCGCACAGGAAACGGCTATCGAAGGGTGAGAAAAGAAACAAAGTCAGGTAGCATTCGTTACTTGACTATGACTGGAGACCTATCTAATTTGCTCTCAAGCATTAAGCCTTCTAGAGCTACGCCAGATGACTTAGTATTCAAATCTGCTAGAGGCTGCGTTATCGACTCAGGTAACTTCAGAGAAGATTGGAAGCAGCTTTTGGCTGACCTCGGTATCGAATATCGCAAGCCCTATACAACACGCCATACTCTGTTATCCCACGCCATCGAACAAGGTATTCCTATCACTGGGGTAGCTTATATTGCTGGTCATGCTGATACACGTATGGTCATGCAGACTTATGGGCACATGATTAACAGACCATCCTTACCAGAAATCTCGCTAACCAGCAACGGAAAAGAGCCGTCGAAAAAAAGATAGCTGTGATTTGCTAAAGCTGAGTCATCTACTCTTCGATGTCATCTAATCTATGGCGTTCCCTAATTTTTAGCTGATCGTCCTGATTTACCCAAAGTTCTAATGCTTGCTCTACGACTGCTGAGAGGGATTCACTTTTAAGCACGGCGATAGATCGTACCAATTTGTCTAGGTCTTTAGGCACGTATCCACGGATCTCGATTTTATCTGTACTCTTCTTCGCCACGAAGCCAACTAAAGCAAGTAACCTGTTAATCGTCTCATAAGGGAAAACCAAAATACGACAATACTTAAACACTGCATTGCGCGTATTGTCGCAATTTGGGTATAATCCTTTCAAATTAAAGGAGGACTCCTACTTATGCTCGTTCTGACCGATTCACAAGCGGCTGTTATGTCGCAGCTTCTCACTAAAATCCTGATCAGGGAAGCTTACAGACCGTCTGAAGTAGAAGAGTGCCTCTCATGGTTACAAGCTCCTGGTGATCAGGCTGTTTCTTGTCCGCTAGAACGCTGGTCAATGTCACAACTAGCTAATGAGATCTTGTCTGCAATAAGGAGGGATGCAAGCAATAACCCTTAAATCCCGCTCAGATGCCTTCCTGTAAGGGTTTCAAGCTATTTCCGTTACAGCATTCATTAGGTGATCAGATGCCAGAAAAACCTTTAGCGATAGAAAAGACTGAAAGCAACCAATCTGAATCAGGCAGAACAAGAATCAAACATCTCCTAATTGGCTCTAGAGAGACTGTTAGAGCAACGATAAATTCCCTACACGTTGTGGGTTATTCCGAGACAAGAGAGTGGTCTAAGCCTCAATCAGCAGGCATTCTAGGCGAATCTGGAGAGGTAGTCAGTGTGTTAATTCGTTATATGTCACCAGAGTGACAGAGAGTAAACATGGTTGACAGAGAGCGTTAGGTTCTGCGCCTGATGCTCTTTCTTCGATGGCAAAGTATTTCACCTGCTGGATGAAATAAACAGATATCCGCATGTCAATGCAAATTTTGCTTCTTCATCAATTCTTTATAAAGGAGCCGTAAATCGTTAAATGTTGTGTTATACTTAGTGTAGTACCTTGACAAACAGGTCATCCTCTCCTTTGGGGTTTGTGCGCTTTCCTACATATTGGGCAAGATCGCAAGCAAGCAAAGGGAGAACAGATGAACTCATACAGCTAGATCTGCGGCAATCAAAGTCCCGTCCAGCGATCAATCCCGTTAAATTAATTTTTATTAACTATGACTTTACAAACAACTGAACCATCGATTGACTTGAATGAAGCTTGCCAACGTCAAGTGCGTAGCAAAATCTTGGGTGTCAAAATGACTCCTGATGAGATTAGCTTCATTACAAGCTTTGCTAAGGGGAGAGGTCGGAACATAACGACTTTTACTCGTGAGGCTTTACAAGCTCACATTAAGCACTTACTCGAATAAAACAGTAGGCGTTTACTATCAATTAAAACTAAAAGGCACCAGCTATAAACTGATGCCCTAAAAACAATAACGAACTTATAAAACTAATAATCTACTCATGAATAATAATATTGTAGCCGAAAAGAATGATACGAAGCAATTCTCAGTATCTACTCTTGTGCAATTACATGATCTACTCGAATCAGAGTACGCTGATCGAATAACGTGGGACACGCATAGGTGCGAAATTAGGCTTGATGGAAACCAAATAAATCTTACTCAGCTAAGAGTAACCATCGAAAAAAATAATGGATTGATTGTTTCTAATCAAGACATTAAGGATCTCATTTATAATTTTGCCTGGGAAAAGCCCTACTCTGAAGTTGCTAGTTACCTAAGCAGCATTTACGAATTATACAAGGATAAAGTCAACGTTGAAATCCTTGATTTTCTAGCTAAGAATGTTGTTGGCGCACAGACTGATCTAGAGGTAACGTACTTGACTAAGTTCTTAGTTGGTGCCGTTGCAAGAGCGCTAGAACCTGGCTGCAAGCAAGATACTGCTTTAATTCTTAGTGGAAAGCAAGGCTACCGCAAGACAACATTCTTTGAAACACTGGCTCATCCTTCAAGGTTTGTTACTATCAACCATTCTGCCAGTAATGACAAAGCCTTAAAAGACTCCTATAAATATTGGATTATTGAGTATGGCGAATTGGACAGCAAGCTGACATACAACAATCTGAATCATCTCAAAAACTATATGAGTACGAGACGAGATGAGATTAAGCATCTCTACGTCAATATGTCTGAAACAAAGGAAAGGCATTTTACGTTAGTAGGAACTACAAACAAGGATGATTTTCTGATTGACGACACTGGAAACAGAAGATTCTGGGTTGTTAAAGTCCTTAACCCGATTGATACAGATTGGGTTGAACAAAACAGAGATCTAATTTGGGCTTGTGCTGTTAGCCTTTATAAACAAGGGCACATTTGGCACTTAACTCCTGAAGAACAAGCGCTGAGTGATCAGACGAATGCGAACTATGATGTAAAAGATATTTGGGACAGTACTGTTCTAAGTTGGGTGCAGACTCAAACTGAACCATTTACTATTGCAGATGTTTTGTCGATGGCTCTAGGAATAATTCCAGGAAAGCAAGGGATAACACAAGAGAAAAGAGTGTCTAAAATTCTTACTCAAGCTGGATACCAAAAAAGTAGAATGACTCCCGTAGGTAAAGAGCGTACCTACTACTGGACAAAGAATTAAGTTGTAGTCAGAGAAGTAGTCAGCTCAACACCTTACTTGGCGATGGGTTGACTACATTGACTACATTGACTACATCTTTTTTTAAGAAGAGTCTAAAGAAAATAAAGCGTTTAAGCAAGGAAGATAAAAGTAGAAAATCATCTAGTCAGAGTAGTCAAGCTCTGAGAGTCTCTCTCAGCAATGGTTTTGACGATTTCTGATTGACCATATCGCTAATTGTGACTATTTTAGGGTTTATTACTGGCTGGCTGTTCTGAAATAATCAAAGTAGGTTGATGAGTTTGTATCTAATGCTGACAGCCTTCCAATCTGAATGCTCCTAATCTCATCCCATTCAGTATCGATCTTTTTCCGATTATGAATAAGTTTTTCAGGTGTCTTATCCCTTGAAACTGTCTGCGCTATTTTTATACTTTCTTTCAAGAAGAAAATCCACTGTGGAAGATTTATTGCTAAAGGATTACCACCGTATGCGAACACTTTGAGAGCATTTCCACTTGCTGCTACAGCGTGAGCTAGGAAAAGCATCTTATGAAGTTTAAGATTAGATTCTATTCGGGCTATTTCTTGAGTTGCAATAGAACTATGAATTGAGCCTTGGAGTTTGTCTGGGCTATCTACAAGTGAAAGATAGTGATAGCTTCTTACGATAATTTCAATCACGGCAACTGGAATAGACATTGTGACAAGGTGCCTTATGTCGTATCCGTTTAGGTACATCCATTTAGAGATTTCTGCAATACTCCTACCCTTTTCACCAAAAGAGCCAAATTGAAGTATCTGAAGGAATGCCCATCCGGGAATGGGAATTCCCATTTTTGTACAGACATCAGACACAATATGTCCTATCCAAATTAATGGAGAAAATACTTTATCAGTTAAGGATGGATCAAACGTCTTGATTATTTGAAGACTACCGTTAGTGCCAAAAGCTGTTATTGATCCATTAAGAATATCTAGAATTCCAAAGATCAAGCCAAATAACGGATCATGCCCAAGGCTCAAAAGTCTATGTGTTTTAGGGCTAAATCCCTGGATATTAGAATTGACGCTCTGATCATAAGGAACTTTGCAGACTTGCTCACACCATTTGAGAAACGGATTTAATTGGTTTTTATCATCAGTACCTAGTGTCCTTAACCAACCTGTAAAACTGCTCCCTTCTTGGCGGAATTTTCCTAAGTAGTTTATGTCTTTTGGAATCCTAACAATCAAAAAATCAATGATACAAGCAGCTAAACCTGAGATGCCAACAATTGCATAATCTAAGCCTGAGAGAGGAGGAAGAAGCTCTGGATTTCTGAAGATCTCTGCTTTGATTCTAGCTTCTGCCACAAGAGGGTTATGTGTTAGGAATAATTGATCATCCCATGTAAACGTAGATAAGTCATTAGGTTTTTGAGGTGAAAGATTGTTGTTGAACTCTGGTGACAATCCAACCTTACTGTATATTTCACGTAATTCAGAGGCTAAGTTTTCTAATTCGTCAGTATCCCTTCTCTGCTCCTTTCGGATTTCTGCAAGGTCAGAGTGAATATTTAGAATCTGCTTTCCAGACTCCTGCAACTCATCATCAAAATTGAATATTCTGGTCATAATGAAAGTCAGAGTTGATATTAGCTGAATGAGAACCTTTCGTTTTCTTCTAAAACTTCCCTTAAAAAGAAGTTAAGCTAATTCAAGGTAAGTTTAAGTTAACGGTTCTGCATCTAATGCAGGTAGCTTCTCCGTTCCAATGTTTTTAATTTTGTCTTATTTATCTTGGTTGGCTTTATCGTTACTATCCTTAAAAATAATTCCTTTGTCACCTGGGTAAAGTTTACGATGATCATTCTGTCCTTTCCAAATCTCATCTGGTATTTTTTCAAAAGCTTTGCAACGTCTGCGTCTACCTGATTCAAAATTAGAACTTAGGTGAGTACAAGAAGAGCAAACTGGACTTTGAATATAATTGTTTATGTCTGAAGCTAACAAGTTTTGATTTATTTCAAGTGCTTTCTTCAAAAAGTTGATCGATTTTGCCAGGTTATCTATTTCTTTTCTATTTTTTTCTTTATCAAAAAGCAGCTTGTCTCTCTCATCTTCTAAAGAACGAATCGCGTTTTTTTGCTCTTTCAGAATATCTTGAACTAATCGGAAATCTTTTTGAATAAAAATAAGTTCCCTCATTACTACTTCAAGTTTTGCCGCCTGTGATAAAGCCGTATCAGGTGATTGAGCAAGTAAAGCGCCTATTCCGGCACCTGCACCCGCACCAAGAATCGCACCGCCACCAACAATTACTGCAAAACCACCTGCCATTCCAAAACCGCCTACTGCTATTGCGCCTCCACCAAGAGCAGCTAAAACGGCTGATATTGCTGCCGCACCAGAAAGACCAGGAGCAAGGATAGGGGCAAGTAAACCTGCTACAAGTGGTGTCGCAAACGCTGCTACTACAACTAGGATGAGCGTTCCAACCAGCCCACCTATTAAAAGGTTTGCCCCCTTTCCGCTTATCTCGCTAATGGCTTTCTCATAGTTTGACTTATATCGATCAACACAATCTTGCTCTATTCCAAGAGTAAAAGCAAAGTATTTTAGCTTTTCTACCCATTTTTTCTTGTCAGCTATCTTCAAATCCTGAAACTTTTTATCAATAGGACTTCCAAGCTGATAATAAGGTATGAAAAACACAATCTCTAGTAGGATTATGCGAAACGTAAGCTTATTTGCTTTCTCTGCTTTGATTGCGTCCATTACTGACTTAAGTAATGAAAGCTCAATAATCAGATGGGAAGAAGAATTAAGAGCATCTTCTTGAGTAACTTGGCTTTTCAGAAAAAGCTCTGTTGATTCTTTCCATTTAGATAGCCATTGCTTTTTAAGAATCTTTTTCTCATACTTCGATTCACTATCAATCTCTGCCAGTACCAAATGATATTGGTAACTGAACAGAACTCTGGTTTGTTCTAAGGTTAATCCAAACTCTCTCATGCTCTTCCTAAAGGCTGTTTTCAGCAACTAACACTATAAGTCTGTCAGTGAACGAGCAAATAATGGGTATTGCTTAGACTAGACAGATTGCTACTTTGCCACTCTATTACTGAGCTTGCCCTAGAGTTCCCGGAAGGAAGCAGAAATAACTATAAGTTTTGGCTAAATCTTCTTAGCATCTACACTCAAGCTTTTTATTTTCGACGGTTCTTGAGTATTTATACTCTTCGTGCTGTGCGATCCTGATTGATTGCTACCGATTTGCATCTAGAATTAGCAGGCAGGTAGGAGAGAAAATTGCCTCGCCTGCCTCAAACCTATACGCCGCAGATAACACAGCCTCATTAGTGGCTTGTATAAAAGCATCTTAAACAGTCGTGTTAATTTATGATAGACAGTAAGAGCCTGAAATACTAACGAAACTCTTTTAGTATAGGAAACCCAGACAGATAAGCATCACTTGTGTCTGATCATGCCACCGATAATTTTAATAAACATAAGAATGTGAGACTGTTTCTCGTATGCCACACAACCTTCAAGAGCTTCGCTTACTTTTGGAAAGCACTTCACAGAAGCATCTTAATGCCTTGGGAAGCATTATTGGAACGCCTTTTGGTAACTCACCTGAACTAATTTGTGATCACGTAAGCTTTTTACGTCACGGAACTATGGGGCAGCTTTTCGATAAGCGAGACTACAAGCAGTTAGTTACTGATGTAGCTGACAGAGTGCGAATAGATTGGAGTAGGGTTATTCAGGGGACTACTTGGGCGGAAATCGATACCGAACAAATAGAAAGTGCTATTGTCCATCATGTTGATCCAGAGCTAGTTCAGAGAGAAGACCAACAGCATCATTTAGATCCCCCCGTATCTGCTGAGCTGAAAGCCTTACTCTTAAAGCTCATTTCTAACTGCATCCCAGTTGCTTCTTTTGCCTCGCCTCTGCTCGATCACGGTATCGATTATACCTTCTCGCTTTTATCAACTGACTGGCAGAAGCTTTTGGCTGCGCTTATTTATATCAACGAAGTGATCAGACCGAGCCTAATATCTAATACTTTCCAGTCTAAAGGCAGCGGTATAGAGAACTAGAGGCTTTTACAGTAGCTTTATGAGGCTAGAGATTTAGGCAATGACATCACAGACTCACTGCAACCCAGTCTGTGCTTTCGCAGTTACTCTGTTGTTCTCGAATGTTATTTGGATGTCTGATCCGTCAGAATTTTCCCAAATGTATGAACTCAATTTCGAGCCTGGTGAGCCAGAACTAGATACTTCTGTGCCTGGAGCGCCCAAAATCTGCACGACACGAGTATAAGTAGATCTCAGTCGGATTTGCTTATACTGGCTCATTGTGAAGATACCTGATGGCGTAGTAGCTGCTGTATTTTCACTTAATGTGGTTGCACTCGATGGGGTTGCAGGCTTATCGCCACAGAGTGAACTTAAATTCAACACTGATCCGCGTGGACTGATCATGTAGCAAGGGTAGTCTGGCACCTTTGACATTGCTAGGGCAGAAACAGGCAAGCAAAGTGAAGCCAATCCCATACATACCGTGAGCAAAGACTCTTGCATAGCTTTCATAAAGTCAAAAGTTACAGTACTCAGATAAATACTGAATATCTATCCCTAGCTCAGGTAGATACATAAAATCTTTATGGAAATGAAATCGTTCAACGAATGCTATGGAACTTTTTTCGACGGCTCTTGAGTATTTGTACTCTTCGTGCTGTGTAGTATAAAGTGTAGTATCTTGTAGGGGGTAAGGTGTCTACAAAAGGTTGATCTACTAGTTCACAAGCCCCCAAGAACGCAGTCAATGTGTGGATTATCTAGCCTAAAGCTTTCAACCCTACTCCATCGCCGTTAAAGGCGCTAACCCCTCATTGCTATCTTGTAGAGGTAGACAGCTTCAGAAGCCTGATACGAGTCTCTGAAGGGCACAGCACTCAGTAAGAGGATAAAGCAGTGAGTAAAGAGATTTTTCTACTTGTCAAAGAGTTACGGAAGACTGCTGAAGAGATCTTGCATTGGAGAGATCTGCTAAGTGGCAGCAGCAGTAAGCAAAAGCGTAAGAAGCGCAGATGACTGCGGTTAGCTTCCACAGAATCTTACTTACTATCGGAATGTACAAGCTTAGGACAGATTTAGGACAGCTTAATCTGGTTACTCCTGCCTAACACTGCCTTTAATGCAACTCATCTACGGGACTGACGGGGCTCGAACCCGCAACTTCCGCCGTGACAGGGCGGTGCTCTAACCAATTGAACTACAGTCCCTCGGTGCCTTTTTAGAGGCGATCTTCATTGTGATGATCTGTGACACTTTTGTCAAACATTTTCTGGAGTTTTCTCAAGCGATCTTGGAGCACTGACGCAGAAAGCGACTTTGTGATAAGTTCCAGCCAACGTGGACGCGAGGGAATAGTATGCACATTCGGGACGCAGTGGAAGCGGATTTAGCCGCGATCGTAGCTATCTACAACTCAACGATCGCCTGTCAGGCCGTCACCGCTGATCTGTCTCCTGTGACGGTAGAAAGTCGCCTGCATTGGTTTCATACGCACAGCTCAGACAAACGACCACTGTGGGTCGTGGATGCAGAAGGCGAAGTAGCAGGATGGCTGGGCTTTCAATCCTTCTACTATGGACGACCTGCATACGATGCTGCCGCGGAATTAAGCATCTATGTTTCACCAGCCTATCGTCGGCAAGGCATTGGGCAGGCGCTTTTGAAGCAGGCGATCGCCCGTAGTTCAGCCTTCAACATTAAGACGCTGTTGGGCTTCATCTTCGCGCATAATCACCCCAGCCTGCGGTTGTTTGAGCAGTTTGGCTTTCAGCAGTGGGGCTATTTGCCTGGCGTAGCAGAGTTTGAGGCCGTTCCCCGTGATTTGGTGATTGTCGGGCTACAGTTTAACGATCATTAACACTTCAGCCATACCGGATGCAGGGAAGATAACTTAGTGGTCTGTCGATCGTTTAGCGCGATTCATCAGAGCTGGTACGGGGTGCTTTCGTTAAGGTTTATACCGTCTTCAGAATCAGTACTGAATGCGTTCACCGCTTTTCTGAAGATACACGCTTTCACCGACACTCATGGCAGCGTAGCGAGTGATCGCGTCAGGAGGCATTACGGTCAGTGATTGGTTCTATTTTAAGGCGCACTATGTCACCTCTGATTTCGATTGTCATCACCACCTACAACCGGGAAGCTTATCTTGGGGGCGCGATTGAGAGTGTCCTGCAACAAGCGTTTACTGACTTTGAGCTGCTGATTTGGGATGACGGGTCTGACGATCGCTCGGTTGCCATCGCTGACCATTATGCCCAGCATGACGCGCGGGTACGGGTGATTGCCGCCGCACATCGGGGACGAGTCGCCGCGCTCCAATCAGCGATCGCCCATACCACAGGTACCTACCTTGGCTGGGTCGATAGCGATGACTTGCTGTCCCCCACGGCGCTGGAGCAGACGGTGCCGATCTTGCAGCAGCAGCCACACATCGGGATGGTCTATACCGATTACCTGGATATGGATGAGCAGGGCTGCGTGATTAGATATGGCGATCGTTGCCGCATTCCTTACTCCAAAGAGCGACTGTTGCTCGACTTCATGACCTTTCACTTTCGCTTGCTCCGGCGATCGGCTTTTGAGCAAGCAGGCGGTATCAGCGACGCGTCAGACTATGTGGAGGACTATGATCTCTGTCTGCGCTTATCCGAAATCACGGCGATTCATCGGGTAAGGCAACCACTTTACTACTATCGCAATCATGCAGGCAGTGCGTCTCAGCAATGGCGGTTAGAACAAGTGTTGCGATCGCGAGCAGTCATCACCCAGGCGTTGAGACGGCGAGGTTTGGCAGACCAGTTTGCGGTAGAAGTCCGGTTTCCCGAAGGACGCTTTTTTCTGCGTCGCAAGACGGTACCCACTGCCGCTGCACCGACGTTGGTGGCAAAAATGGGTTCTTTGCTCGCTGCCCTGCCCTTACTAGGACTCGCCACTGGGTTGCCAGTCCGCGCGCAATCGATCACTGCCGCACCCGATGGCACCAATACCAGCGTCACCCTTAGCGGCAGCCGTTACGACATTGGTGGGGGTGCCCAGTCAGGCACAAACCTGTTTCAGAGTTTCCAGCGGTTTGGAGTGTCTGCGAACGAAACGGCTAATTTTCTGGCTAATCCCCAAATTCAAAACATTTTGGGGCGGGTGGTTGGTGGCGAAGCATCCATCATCAACGGGCGGCTCCAGGTGACAGGCAGTAACGCTAACCTGTTTCTGTTAAATCCGGCTGGCATTATTTTTGGTGCCAATGCTAGCTTGAACGTGCCTGCCTCATTTACTGCCACAACCGCTACGGGTATCGGCTTTGGTAGCCGTTGGTTTAGCGCAACTGGCACCGATGATTATGCGACCCTTAGCGGGACACCAGGTAGCTTTGCGTTCACGATCGACCAACCCGGTAGCATTGTGAATTTCGGCAATCTAGCCGTCACAGCGGGACAAACTCTAGCGTTACTGGGTGGCACGATCGTTAGCACAGGCACCCTTTCCGCACCCGGAGGACAACTGCTCGTCGCCGCTGTACCTGGTCAGAGTCTGGTCAAGCTCAGCCAACCTGGAAGCCTTCTGAGCCTAGAAATTCAGTCCATTACACCCGCTCAGCCAGCGACGTTGCCGCAAGTTTGGAATCTGCCGATCGCCGCTCTCCCTCAGCTGCTGACCGGAGGCAACTTTGGCAATGCGACAGGAGTCAGCACGAATTCTGATGGCACCGTTGTGTTGACAGGTTCCACCACATCGATTCAGTCAGGCGATGTGGCCGTGCGTGCCGCTTCAGCACAGACTGCAACCCTATTCGCTAGCCGCAATCTCACGCTGGTCGAAAGCCAACTGCAAACCACAAGCGACTTAAATCTGTTGGCACGGGATACGGTGTTGATTCGCGATAATGTTGCCAATCCGTTTAACGCCACAGCAGGCGGAAAGTTGACCATTCAGGGCGATCGAGGGATCGATATTCTGGCACTCAACCACCTCCAAACTGCACCCTTTCAAAGCGGTGGTGATCTGAGTCTCATTAGCGATGGTGTGATTTCTGGTGACTCGCATTTCACCAGCGGCGGCAACCTGTTTGTACAGACTCTATCAGGCGGCGCAAGCAATTTCACCAGCCTTTACGACCCGATTTTTACCGTCGCTGGAGCATTTACAAACGGTGCCTATACAGGGGTTGCCCTCAAAGTGCAGGCAGGAGGAGACATTACCTTTACAGGGCCGATCGTCATTACAGGCGCGGATGCTACCGCAACGGGCGATCCCGATTCGGGCTTGCTGACGACTAGCCGAGCGCTGATTTTACGCACGACTGCTGGCAATATTACGACGGGTAATATTACGACGAGCAATACGATCGACAGTGGCGGCCCCGTGATTCTGTCTGCTCCTGGCAACATTACTACGGGGACGATCGACTCGTCGTCTACAACTAACGGCTTTTCGGTGATCAGCGGAGGGGCTGTTAGCCTTACGGCTGGCGGATCGATTACCACAAACGACATCAGCTCGTTCTACACAGGTGGCAATGGCTATGGTGCCCAAGGTGGTGCTGTCACGCTGCAAGCCGGAAGCACCATTACCACTGGCACCATCAATGCCTCAGCCATTTCAAACGCCACGTTTGCGATCGGGACCCCGGCCTATCAGGGAGGAGCCGTTACACTCACGGCTGGCTCTGTTCCTGGCAGCAACATCACCTTTACGAGCATTGATACACGTGGCACTGAAAACCTGGTTAACGCTACAGGTGTTGGGGGCAATGTGGCGGTAACGGCAACGGGGTTAGTGCAAGGCACGCAGGCAGGCACCACGATCGACACGCAAGGGTCAAATACGGGCGGCACGATCGCTATTCAGCACGATGGTGGCCCTAACAATGCGCCCTTCGTCGTGGGAACTGCCACCACCAACGGCACCGCAGGCGCAATCAACCGGGGTGGTGGCAACGTCATTGCCTCTGGCATCTTTCCAGTGCAGGCAAATACCATCACCGTCGTCCCCGCGACTGGCATCACGGTGACCTCGCTCAACACACCACCGTCCTTAAGCGCCAATACCACCCTATCAGGTGCCACCCAAAATACGCCGTTTACAATTAGCTATGCCGCGATCGCTCCTAGTGTCACGGACGTAAACCAGGATGTCACTACGCTGACGATTACTTCGATCGCTCCCGGTGCATCTCTAACGCGCAACGGTAATCCCGTCATTCCAAGTTCAACGACCCTGGTTCCAGGAGATGTTCTGGTCTACACACCACCGAGCAATGCCAGTGGACTACTCGGTGCGTTTACACTCAGAGCTAGTGATGGGGTTTCCATCTCCAACTCCGTACAAGTGCAGGTGAGTGTTCAGGCTCTGACATCGACTTCACCCCCAGAGACAATTACCGTTTCCGATCCCTGTGCGCTGACCATCTGCTCCACACCGGATCTCAAGCCAAACGTGACTCCGCTGCCCACCTTTAAGCTGACACCCGACACGCCCGAAGACCGTTTCACTCGCGATTTTGAGTCCTACCTGGGGCTAGACGATACGCGCCCCAAAAAACGTGAAGACCCGCGAGACATCGCTCAACGCATTGAACAAGATACTGGCGCAAAGCCCGCCTTTATCTACATTAGTTTCGTGCCTGCGTCTCTAGAACGCGCGGAAGAGACCCAAACGAAACAGCTCCAGATCGATGATGCAGCCGTCAATCGCAGCACGGATCAGCTTGAACTGGTGGTGATCACCGCGAAAGGCGATGCCATCCGTAAACGGCTACCCGAAGCAACCCGCGTGAAGGTCTTAACCCTGGCACAGCAATTCCGCAATGAGGTCTCCGACCCACGCAAAACGCGCGCCAATACTTACATGGGTATGAGCCGAAAGCTTTATCAGTGGCTCATTGCCCCAATCGCGCCTGCTTTAGAAACGAGAGGCATCAACAACCTCGTCTTTTTGCTGGATGCGGGGCTGCGATCGTTGCCAGTGGCGGCCCTTAACGATGGGCAAATCTTCCTGATTGAAAAATATAGCGTTGGTGTGATGCCCAGCTTGAACCTCACCGACACCCGCTACCGCGACATTCGTGATGTGAAAGTTCTGGGGCTAGGCATTTCAGAAAGCACTCAAGATCAGCCGCCTTTACCAGCAGTCCCTGTTGAAGTCTCCATCCTCGTCAATCAGCTCTGGTCAGGGCGACTCGCCTTTAACAACAACGTCACCCTCGAAAACCTCAAAGCCTTTCGCAAAGAGCAACCCTTTGGCATCATTCATCTAGCAACCCATGCCGACTTCTACCCCGGCGCACTCGACAATTCTTACATCCAGCTTTGGGATAACAAACTTCGGCTCGATCAAGTTCGCCAGCTTGGTTGGAACGATCCACAGATTGAACTCCTGGTACTTAGCGCCTGTGCTACAGCATTGGGCGATCGCGAGGCCGAACTGGGTTTTGGTGGACTAGCCGTACAAACTGGGGTGAAAACAGCCGTTGCCAGCCTCTGGTACGTCAGCGATGCCGCCACCACTGCTCTCATGACGGGCTTCTACAAAGACCTCCGCACGGCCCGCATCAAAGCTGATGCTCTCCGACAGGCGCAACTCGCGATGGCAACGGGCAAAGTCTTTCTGCAAAACGGTCGTTTGCAGGGCATTGAAGCAGGCGAAGGCATTCCCTTACCACCCGCTAGCCTTGCCGTCCGCGATCGCCAACTCTCTCACCCCTACTACTGGGCCGCCTTCACGATGGTTGGTAACCCGTGGTAGAACACTAAGCGTCCTGGCTGCGTACAAACTCGAATCGGTTAAGCCAAGCGTGCGCTGACTCAAAAAACAGGTCGATCGTGCCAATCCAGGCGTGTTTGTCTTTACCGCACTTACTGAAGAGCTTTCCATAAATGAATTTACCCACTAGCAGGTCGAATCAGGATGTTCCATTTGGGCAATTCTTGACTGCGTTCCAGCCTTTCTTCAATGCTCCGCGTGTTCATCTTGGCCAAAGAGCTGCCTTTTGAGTAATACCCATTCCTTAAAGACCAGCTATAAGCACGTTTAGTATGGAGTGCTAGCCCACAAGCAGAGCAATCACTGTTTGGGTCCTCGCTTCTAACCGTGCTCACATGAGCAAGCGCAACGCCTCCAGGTCTTTGGGCTACTGCCTCTTAAGCCCAACTTCAAAGGCGGCCACACGCGCTCCAGGGGATGGGTTGCGGGTGCCTGGGACGGCTAGCACAGCAAGATGATGTCGGCTGGCAGCTTGCAGCGCTTGGCTTGAGGTGCGCCAGCTTGAGCCAACTGCATGATGAGCATGCTGTCGTGGAACAGCTCACTGACCAAATTGAGAAACACCTGAAAACAGTTACTGTTGAGATGCGTCAACGCATAGCAGCAGTGCTCTCCGGTCGCTGGTTCGACGCGGCCGTACAGGTAAGTGGACGGCCACGGCCACGGCCCCTGGCCTTGCGGCTGGACACCCTGGGCTGTGATGTTGCGTCCACTGAGCGTCTTGAGTCCCCTCCTCGTCTCCTCCTCGCAGACATAGTGCACGCGCCCACTGAAGCCCAGTACGACCACGGCAGACCAAGCCAGCCGTGCGAGTTGCTCAGCGAGGGTTTGGCTCTGCCTCCACGCGGGCAGCGGTATTTGCTGCACTCAGGGGTCGAGCCCTCGCGGTGCGGCTTGAAGGCGGTCATGCACTAACTGCTGCACTGTTTTGTAGGGAGCAGTGATGCCCAGTGGCGGCGCTCACCACGGGCAACTTTCGCCGTAGATCGGGCAACCCTCACGTTCGTGCCACTGTTGGTTGAGTGCCGCTTGGGCCCCTTGTGGCAGGCTTTGCCGCCGCCCAGTCCGAGACGGCAAAGCCTGCCGTGTCTGCAGCCCACCACGGCGATCCAGGCGTAGCCAATCCGGCACCGTGACGCGAGGGCAACCGAGCACGGTGCCAGCAGACTGGGTCGTCGTCGCTTGCCCACTTTGGAGCAGAGCAAGCCTTTGCAGCCGCTCTGGGTCAGAAGCGGTCTTTGCCTGTCTGAGTCGTTGCTTAAGGTCTGCTGCGGTTGCGGTGATCGCGAGCTTGTCAACACCTGCCATGTTGGCTGGTTGCATCCAATCGCTACTTTAGAGCAGCTGTCGCTGAAGCTTGAAGAATTGGTATTACCTTTATGCTTGAGGGTTTAAAGCTCGATATCTCACTCAACGCCAGTTGAATTTTCAAACTGAGAATGCTGGCTAGATGCACCTTGGTAGATCAATGGTGCATGAAATTTGGTATAGTCTAGTTTCTGGAAGCTTACATTTCGGCGGCATCGCCAAGTGGTAAGGCTAGGGTCTGCAAAACCCTCACCCCCGGTTCGAATCCGGGTGCCGCCTTCCGAAACTGTACAGTTGTGAATAACCAAAAAATATGGCGCAATTCGCAAATAGGTGGCGCAATCGGTCTTTTTCAGACTATTTAGCCACTTGCAAATAAGTGGCGCAAATTTAGCTCAGTTCTCAAATGAGTGGCGCAATTACTCGCCTACTCCTTTGAATGCACCTTAAACAAATAAACTATAGGTATGGTAACTGAATCTAGCGATTCAGTACATAGCTTCTTGTTTGCAAATAAGTGGCACAGATTTTGGATTCGCAAATTGCTGGCACAGAATCCGCCCGAATTCGTAAATGAGTGGCACGATCCGTCATAACTGAGCATCTAATATTACGCAATTTGCAAATGAGTTGTGCAATTGCCTCTTTTTGGCAGCTTTGCTAAGAGCATAAGCAAATCGGTTGCTAGCAGGGTGTGAAAGCAGACTGACAAAAAATAGCGGGTGGGAGCTTATTCCCAGCCGCTATGACGCTGACACTAGCTATGAGATTGCCTACTGCTGCAATTTACACCTCAAAGTCCTGCTCTGAGAGCACTTTGGGACTGGAAGCGAGTCCAGCCTGCCATCGCTCTAAGCGCGTTTGGCTGTGAGCACGGGGATGCAGCGATTGATTGTATTCGTCCGCAATGTACCGCATTAGCAAGCGATCTAATTGTGCAAGGGTGAGACGAGGATGTCCTTCTACCGCTGCTAAATGCCCAGTGCTCTTTAGTGGGAGAGAATCAACTCTACTACTGAAGCCCTTGAGCAACCGCTCGATGGTCGTGCCTGCTGATAGTGCTGTTCGCTGAACTAAACCAATGCCAAGTCTCTTGAGCAAATGATGCAGAGGAGCGAAGTTACTTGAAGTCCAGCGTGTAGAGGCATCAACCAGCAGTATTTTAGGCACGCCATAAATAGACCAATTCCCCAAAAAACCATCTTCGAGAGGATAATTCTTACGAAGGATAGCGTGCTTTAAGGCTGCAACTGTCATACGCAGATTTGGTTCTCCAAGACTCAAGTGGTACCCTGAAATGACCGATGCATAAACATCACAAAGAACTGCCAGCATCGGACGACCAAGCATCGTGCCGTTCTCATCCTCTACAACAATATTAAGAAGTGAGAAAGATAAGCACCATGTCTGATTGCTGCACGATGCGATGTCTGGCTGGCTGAGGTTTTGCACCATAAATTTCTCCTTAAGTTTCTAGAACGTTTTCCTGTCGCTGCCATAGTGACCAATTGCCTGCAAAAGCATTGGAAATGAGGCAACCAAGGCTTTGGCAGCCATAGCTTGATTGCTCTCTGAAACGGTTCTACAAAAAGAATTTGCAGACCCTTGCCTCTTTCAGCCTACCCTTGACTAAATAACCTCTTTGATTAGCAAATCCGATATAGTGATAGTGACCAAAATACGTGCGAAATGGATTTTGCCCGTACAAATATTTAGTGAGCTTTTGGTCCGCATCGTAGTAGGACAATAGAAATATCAGAGAAGAATGGCTGACTACATTTCACCCACTTTCAGCCCGCTAAGTGCTAGGAGAGCAGTGAGAACACTTGCTCCCTCACAAGGACACCGAAAACCAACTCACCTTTCAGCCCACCATAGGTCAGGGGGGAGTAGAAACCTAGATGCAGAAAGTGCTGGCCGATGAAAGTTAGCTCTTTATGCTCACCATAGGTCAGGAGGGCTGTAAAAATTTGTTTCAGTCGACCCAGCGAAATCCGTGTCGCTGGGTCGAACCCAACGACTTCCAGCCACCATAGGTCAGGAGGGCTGTAGAAATTTGTTTCAGTCGACCCAGCGAAATCATTTCGCTGGGTCGATTAAAACACCGTAAGTTAGGGGGGCAGTAGAAACCGTTGTCGTGCCATGTGAAAGGTGAATAAACTTCTACTTTCAGCCCACCGTAGGTCAGGAGGGCAGTAGAAACTTCACCCCATTATAAAAAGAACGGGACAATTGTTCTTTCAGCCCGCCGTAGGTCAGGAGGGCAGTAGAAACCACTCCGGCTGGGCAAATGAAAGAAATCATCAAGTCCTTTCAGCCCACCGTAGGTCAGGAGGGCAGTAGAAACAGTGTGGAGCCATGCCTTCACGGCACTGACGCGCACTTTCAGCCCACCGTAGGTCAGGAGGGCAATAGAAACCCTCCAAGTTGAATCGCTTGCTGGAGCGGATTTTTAGAACGAGTTTTGGCAGACTTCAGTGCTAGTGCACTAAAGCTGGTTTCACTAAGGTAACATTTGGCTACCTCTATCGCTAGAAATGGCTCCAGCGGGAGATCTACAAATTTGGCAAACCTGCCACGAAAATTGTCCTCGCTTCGGTTTGCCAAATTTGCGATGAAGAAAAAGGGTAGGCTCAACCCTTGCTTGGGGCGTTTAGTAGCTGTCCACCTGCCTACCAATGCACCTCTCTATTAAATAGAAAGAATTTACTGGCAGGCAGCACCTGTAATTCGGTATCCTTGTTGCTAGGTTAATAGCTCTAGTAACAAAAACTGCTTCCTGATGTAAAGTGGCGCAACCGTACATCTATGAAGTGAGCTATGTTCCTGCACAAGGCAGGATGTCGCTTACATCACTTACCAGAAACGGACAACTACCTGGGACGGAAAGCAAATAAACTGACCCAGTATTTTTAGCTGCCGAAGCAGCGCGCCATGAAGTCTCTCTTAAATTGTCAAGGTACAAGGGTGAATCATTTAGGTGAGGACAGGGTTATACAGCGATCGCCATTGCTAGGGCTTTCTCTCGCAGTGTCCCTTGACTAGGTTGTTGTCCAGTTTTCACTGGAATGCCCATTGAGGCAGCACAACTGCATATAGCCTGAGACAATCCTTTGTGATTCCACCGATGAAACGCCATGCGTAAGTGCTTAGCATACTGTTTCTGAAGCTTGACGTTGTCATCGGGAAACTTTCTTTTTGCCCGAGCTTGGATTTCGCATTCAACGCTTTCCCTTAAATCTCCAAAATCTGGCAGAATGATGCTGCCTACTTGCCACTTCTGACATAACTGTATGAGTCTTCTAGCTATGAGTCTGTTGAGATACTGTGCTTGGTTTGACTCTTTCCTACTTTCGGCGTATAAACCTCTTTTTTGCTCCTCTTTTCTCCCACTCAAGTTCTTTCTTTGCTCATTTTGCCACCGATTAAACAAACGATACTGTTCCAAACTAAGCTGTACAACGCTTCGCCGAGCCTTTCTTTGAACTTTAATCTTTCTCCTAGCCTTAAACTTTGCAGGGTGTTCTGCGGAGTGCTTCACAATGGTTCGTCCTTTTCTACTTGTAATTTTTACTGCCCGTCGCTCTAAGACTTCGGTACGCTGATTAGTTAATAGAGTTCGGAGATTCTGGTATGCCAGCACAGTTTGTGATCGCGTGTTAATTACTGCTATCCCAATAACGTTAAGACGGCTAAAACAAACACTAGCAACAATATCGCAGTTTCCGTTATAGGAAATCATGCTAGGACGAGTCGGTGTAGAGTTCTCCAAGCGATCCAAAGTAGATAGAATACGTATTCTTGCCTTTTGGCGGTTAATCAGCTTCTGATTTTTCTCTTCTTCACTGGGTGGCTCAGCCAATTCTTCTGACTCAGTTAAATTGTCGATACTTTGAGCTTCACTGTTTTGGCAGCTTTGGATCTGCTTTTCAGAAATTTCCAAGGATTTTTCTAAGTTGTCAAGCTTCTTACGAACCAGAGTGAGTTTTTCTTGCCGCACCGCCTCTGTTCCTTCAGCTAATAATAGGCGTGGATCGAAGGTGCATTGAAGATGTAAACGATGTGTCTTCCAGGGTAATCTGATACTGATTTCGAGATAGATAAGGCTTCTGCACCATGAATCCATGATTTCGCCTTCCAGACTACTATTGTGTAGCATTGCGCAATACCATTTCAGCCAAAGATTTTGCAATCGCCAATGCTTCTTTCTCTCTAATCCTTGTTTATCTTCTTTCCACAATAGATGGGCTGATCTCAGCGCAAATAGACCAATCGAGAACTTATCTTCTTTGGGGAGCGCTCTGTATGTCTCAAAATCAGTAACGAACTGGCGAAAAACTGGTAATTGACGGCGATCGCAGTAAAGTTTGAATCGAAAGCACTTTAATCCCTTGCTTTTGAAGCTCACACAAATTCGCTTCTCTAGTTGCCTTTTTCTCTTGCGAGTCCGATGCCTTTTTTGCTTCAGATCTTTTTTACAGTTTTTGCTAGTACTCTGGTTCTGAGCTCGTGTTTGGTCTTTTATTTCCTCTTTCTCCCATGACCAGTACAGATCATCAGTACTCTCAAAGAGAAGAGGATATGGCAAAGACGAAAAGCTGGTTTGAAGATTAGCAGCACGCCTTGATAAATCTTGTTCCCAAGCCTTAAACTCAGCGGCATTGTTCCAGCGATAATAAATTAGAAAGAGAGTCCAATAGTTCAAGCGTTCTGCGTCTGCGGGGTGTCTGCTTAGAATGGTTTGGTGCCACTTAAGCCAAAACCAATTCTGAATAACGTATGAGTAATGCTCAGCAAAGGCGATCGCTTCTTCTAGAAATTGCTGCGATCGTTCGCCTAGTGGATCACGTCCCTTTGGTAGTCTACTCTTCAACCGATCTTCTAAGCGCTGAATTTCAATTTCCTTCCTTTCAAGGCGTAGAGAAAGTTTGTCTGGGTCTTCCTCCTCGCTATTCACCTGACAATCATTTCTAAGGAGATGAGCAATGGCGCGACGCTCTAGAGAACTTTCAGCAATGTCCCACTTCTTAAACAAAAAGCTCATGAGAGAATTAGAAGCTAGAGACGTGCTATTATTTTGCTCTTGAGGTTCGCTTTGTCTATCCTGCTGATTACTACTTAAACTTCGTTGAGCTTCTATTTCTGTCAAAATTTCTGCAGCTCTAACGCGGATCAAGTCAGAAGTAATGTCGGTATTTTTGGCTAGCTCAAGGTCTGTTTCCATCACCTCCAGCCATCGTTGCTTTCCCTTAAGCTTGAGCTGGAGATCACTTTGCATTGCAAAGTAGGCTTTGAAAGTATGTGAAACCAGTAAAATAGCAGAGACATATACGCGTTTTGGAAGCCCTGTAAACTCATCTTCCTCTAGCTTCTTGCAAATCAACTTCACAATGCCTATAGGAAGCTTGCCTTGGTTAAGCCATTCCAGAAATTTAGGATGTTGGGCTACTCTCTGAAAGATTTCATTGATAAGGAGCGTATATGCAATGCACATATTCCAGAGGTACTGGCGACTGTCTTGATCTATCGTTAGGAGTGCCAAAATAGTCTGCATAGCTTTCTCAAAAGGTATGGGTTTTTCTGAGGAACTCATAGATATGACCTGTTTTGACTAAAATTCAGAAATCAAGCTAGTACTCAGAGGGAAGCAATATTGTTGTGTAGTGTTTATTTCTACAGAAATCACGTACAGTGATGATCCAAATTTTGGTGCTATCGCTTAACTTATAGCGGCTCATAATCGAGCCATTTTCTTTACGCTTCAGAAGCAACACGTTGAGTTTTCCAGCGTCCTCCATACATCCTTTCTGAATCTCCGTCTCGGACAATTTAATTTCTGAGTAATTACCTACTTCCCCCCAGCAACCAGAACAATGTTGAACGAGATAATCACGGTAATCAACGTTGTTTCTTTCAAATGCTTGTATTGCCCTTTTGGTCAAAAAGATTTCCCCTGAAGCGAACAGAAGATGTCCCATTGTGTGCATCCCCATGGAGCAATCCGCCTATAAACTGGATTACCTTGGAGCAGCATTCTGCTCAGGAAGCAGCACTCTATATGCTTTTACGAGGGAAATAGTACAAATGTGACTACGCATTTTTTCTTACCTTTCTTAAATTACTGATTTAGACGTTTTTAGTTGCTTAGACCTCTCTCAGCACCCTCTTATGTCTCCTCTATATGGAAGACTTGAGAGGATGGGCGAAATCTACGCCTCTACCGCCGGGAAGTGGGTCAATTCCGCAGAGGTTACCTAAGCAGAGTAGTTATACCCACGGCTAAAGTTTTGACAAGGAATTAAGCCTTGTTAACCAAGCATTCGGTAACTTGAGATGTGATTAGTCACACCACACGCAGAAAGGTTAAAATGGGCGCTATGTCGTCACAGTTGTGGGTAAGTCCTACATATCTGAGAGACGCTAAAGCGAGTTAGCTACGAACTTAATTGATTCGTTTTTCAGTTTGTGAAAACTGAACTGTTGTGTTGTTCGCATTTTCTGCAAAGAACCAAGCATCTAATGTATGTTAGGTGCCTCGTTGCTTGCCATGGCTCTCGTATCTGCGAAAACCATGGCAAAAGTATAGCATATGTGTAAATAAAGTCAACTACCCTGGAAAATCTTCAGAGGCAGAATGAATAGAGTATTTGTATTACTTATTACTTAGTATGCGAAGTCAGGAGCCTAACGAGCAAGATAGAAAAGAACTCCAGAAGGAACTTGGGCAACGAATCGCTCAAGTTGCTGAGGGTTTGGGAGGAAAAAGGGCACTGGCTGAGAAAATAGGTCTATCGGAGGGGCAAATCTATAGATACATCAATGCTCAAAGCGATCCAACTTCAAAAGTATTGGTGAGAATTGCAGATGCGGCAGAAGTTTCCTTAGACTGGTTACTCAAGGGTAAGACAGCACCCTTAAACTCTGACCATTCAACTAATGGCAGCTCTAAGGTGAATAATACGGTTCGTTTAAAGGGCTCAGCAGTAATTTCTTTTGAAGCGGAGTGGCTCTTGAGTCAAAAATTTGGTGGCGACCCTGCCAACCTTGAAGTGATTCAAATCGAATCTGATCAGGGAATGAAGCCTACCCTAGGGATTGGTGACTTGATCATCGTTGACTTAAGCAAAAGAGAGATTGGATCTGGAATCTACTATATTCGGTTAGAAGATTCTAGAGACATGGTAAGAAGGTTGCAGTACATAGATAGGCATACGGCTAAGTTAATCAGCGATGATCGCGCCTACGAGCCAATTTTACATCCAATTGAAAAGCTGGAAATTCTGGGGCAGGTTGTGTGGATTGGCAAAGAATATTCGTAGAAGCTATACGGACGTGCTTCTATTTTGCGTTAGTTGCATTACTGTCATTAGGGACTTCTCCACGCATCTGGCGAAATGCACGTTCTGCTTGTTGCTCTCGTGCTTTGCTGCTGTAGCGTCGGAAGGCAGACAGGGAACGATGCCGAGTTAATGCCATTGCTAAGTAAGCATCCATGCCGCCTAAGACTAGATTAGAGGCGAAGGTGTGGCGCAACTGGTGAGGATGAATCTGTGCTAAGGCAGCTACTTCCCATCCTACGAGATCCTCGACGCTATAATCTTCAGGCTTCTCTGAAAGTTGCGCTAGCGCAACCTCGACTGCCAGTTGACCAAGTTGCCTTACCACTAAATAAATGCCGTCGTAACTGAGCCGATTGCCTTGCACACTGGGGTTACGGGAGTAATTAATGAATAAAGGTGTATCCGCTACCAACCGATCGCCCTGCTCACGTCGCCACTCCAGATAGGTATCAATTGCAGTTTGAGCGGCTCTATCTACAGGCACTTTGCCAGTAGAGCCATGTTTTGCCTTCCGAATATGCAGGCGATCGCCATCGTAATCTTCAACATTCAAGTGGCTGGCTTCTTCTGCACGTAAGCCGTGGCTCAGCACAGCCAACAGTGCTGTATCGCGCAGCCTCAGATGACCGCGTCGCTCCAAGGCAGCATAAAGCATTGTGACCTGAGCATCAGTAAGTTCTTTTGATTCTGGCTCTGGCACACTTGGCGCACTCACGGCAAGCGTAGGATTTTCTGTGATGTAGCAGGCATGCTGCATCCAGCCAAAGAAGCTCTTGAGTGATCGCACAGCTAGCGCCACAGAGTTTGTGGATAGCTGCTGCTTTGTTGTGCCAGTCTTCGTATCGTGAACCGTTGCTTTCTCTAGATAGTCTTTGTACCGCGTCACGTCCCAGGTTGTTATCTGATTCCACGGCTTCTCTGTCCAGTGCCAAAAGCGTTTTAGCTCCTTGATGTAGGAGCGCTTAGTATTTGCTGCTAAAGATTTGGCGGCTAACCATTGCTCAACTCGCATCCACCGTAGATCTCCTGCAGGAGGTTCTTTGAGGTTAGCGTGGAGGGGCTTTTGTAATTGCCGGGTAGTAGTTGTGAGAGAGATAGACGGGTTCGGAAGTTTAAAGAAATTTAGATTGGTAGTGTCCATAAACCGCCATAGATTTAGACAAAACCACCTCAATAGTAGTGCAACTGCTTAGCCTTGCTGCCCATTGAAGCGAAGTTGTGGAGGCGTTTACCAAACTACTCGTTTTAAGAAGTTTGAGGCAGTGAGTAATCCTAGTAAATCTTCCAAACCAGAGCTGTAGTAGTCGTGTTAGCTCTCTTGATGAAAGCCATTGAGGGCACTTTCTAATGAGTTTTAGGCTCTGTAGTCCACCTACAAGCATCTATAAGCTAAAGATAATTAACCATTATCCGTATCTAAGGAAACTCTGACTAAATTAGCCGTAAGCCGCCGACTTTAGCGGTCATGCAAAGTACGTTGAGAGCGCTTGCTGTGCGGTAGCCTGTAACAGCCGTATTCCTTACACTGAGAGCCAGAGAGTCATCGTGCATGGGGAAGCGGTGGGCAATGGCGAGACCTGTGAATCGTAAATGTATCGAGTGCGCTCAACTCACGATTGAGCAAGCGCGGCAGCGCTCGTGCTGGACGGACGAACGGGAACTTTGCCATAAGCGTCGATCGCACTATCTCAAGCGGGGCGATCGCAACACCACTCGTCGCATTCTCTACAAGTCGAAGCGAAGCATCTTGCAGTCAGCGCCCTTCGCGCTTCCTCACCAAGCCTCGTCTGCCATAATTTTGGTGATCTACAGCGAACAGCCTGCCACCTTTAAATCTGGCGAAACACCCGTCCATGCCATTGGAGCCGAGTTATGGGTGGGGACGGCACTACAAGAGCAGATGGTTCCGACCCTTTGCTACGGTAAACGGGGTGATGAAGTAGCGGTCCTGCTGCCATTGATCCTGGACGAGTTTTCCAGACGGTTTGCTGAACCATACAACCAGGGCAAGAAGTTTCACCGCTTTGCCGCCAAGGTGCACCGTCATATTTTTGAGTGTCCTGTCGCCAATCCGTTTCAAGCGGCGTCACTCAGCAATTCCGCAGGCTGATAATGGTGATGCAACCACTGGAACAAGACCTATGGCAAGCACTTAAGGATGCTCTTGCACTCCCACAATCGGCTGACCTCAAACGGCTTTGTCACCTTTTTGATTGGGCAATCGCGCAATTGCCAGAAAGTCAGCAACTCGATGCAGCAGGCAAGGCGATCGAACAAATTTCGGTAGTGTATGCGTTGAAAGCCGATTGCTTGCTGGCAAGGTGGGAGGCAACTCATGAAGCGCCAGAATCTTCTTTACCAGTTTTAAATGCTGAGGCACTAGACAAATGGCTTCGGCAGTCAATGTCGATTGACCTGGATGTCTTCGTTGAGCAGCCCGTATCAAAGCGCAGCAAGAGAAACCATCAGCCTCAAGCAACTGACTCCATTGCAGCAGTCGTAGAACAAGTGTCTCTGCTAGAGATGCTTGACCAGATGGCAGCGGAGCCGGACCCTGATCAAATGATGCGGCAGCTGGCAGGCGAGGAAGATCCCGTCAAGTGGTCAATGGCGATCAGGCAATGGCTACGAGAACATGCGCCAGCAGAATCTGTTTGCCTGCCAGACCTATGCTCTGGGTTAGGGATGCCGTGGGTTGAGGTTGTATTAGGACTGTTGCTGGGTGAGTTTATCTTAGAGCAACGAGGCGATTTCTACAGCACTGGTGATGTTTGGATCACGCTAAATTGATCAGGCAATTGCCTCGATCGCCCGTTCTCTTAGCGGCAATTAATTAGATGGGCAGGCAACAGATATCACCGCTGTTCTACCTGGGATAGGGTTTCATTTACTTCAAGCTAGAGGATATTTCCTTCAGCCAACTCCGCTAACGCGTATAAAGCTGTCGAGTCAACTGTCAAAAGTTGGGCTATACCGCTAAAAGCAGAGAGACTTCCTCAACGATTTCCTCTAGGCAGGGCATGATGGAGGGTAAGAATTGTTGACTGGGATTATGCGAGAGGACCTTCAAGCAGTCGTTAAGCGGATAGAGGCAGACAGTCAAGATGAGGCTGCTTGGAAGACGATCACGGCTGCACTTCAGGCTGGGCAAGTTTTAGCGTTTGGAGAACGCTCTGTTGCAGTGGGTGGTAGTGCTAATGAGGCAGTAATTGTACCTGGTGACAATAACCGGATTGTGATTCATCAGGGAGCAAGTGTTGAGGAGATGCGACAGGTCATCTTGGAAGTCATGCAAGCATGGCAAGGAGTGACGATCGCTCCAAAACCGCCGACTGAAGAAGAAGCGCTGTCTAGTCGTCTGAGCCGTCTAGAGAAGCTATATCAGAACTCCCGAGACTTGTGCATTCAGCGTTTCTGGACTGTACTTTTGGATATTGATGAAGCAACGAACCTTGCAGATGATCCTTCCATTGGCGTTCTTCCCGACGAGTTGAGCCTTGTCTCTGGAGCGGTCGTTCTACTGGTTGGCGAGTTGGGCATTGGTAAAACGCTGCTTGCACAACGGCTTTTTCAACAGGTAATCAAACAGGCTCAGGAAAATGAAGCTGCTCCCATCCCTATTTATTTGGAATCAGGTGAGTGGAAGCAGGCGACTTCCCTCAAGCAAGTTGTGGAAAGTGCTGCTAGTGATTTGGGCGACCCAGCGACACAAGGAGCAATCGTCATATTAGATGGACTTGATGAGGTAGATTCTGTGCTGGCAAATCAGATTTTGGGCAAAGCCTGTCTTCTGGCAACAAACTGGCGAAACACGACCGTGGTCATTTCCAGTAGACCGACTCGAATTACAGATGATGTAAAAGACAGTAGCCAAATACAGCAACTACAAGTTCAACCTCTATCAGAGCTAAAGGCTCATTTGTTAATTGAACGAGTCTCCAAACTGCAATTAACAGCAATGATTTGTTCTGGCTGGACTAAATCCTTGCGAGATGCAATTCGTCGTCCCCTATTTGCTCTAATCCTGGCACGCTATTTGGGCAAAGGGATTGTCCAGTCTCCCCGATCAACAGGCGAGCTATTGTCCTGGTTTGTTGAAGATGCGCTTGAGCAAGTTAAAGCCGACTACAGTACGTGTTACCAATTTTTAAAGCAACTCGCAAGTTTATCCATTGATCGCGGTGGTGGTTGGATTCGAGCCACTGATGTAGATTCCACAGGAGGCGCATTGCGACCGCTCTTAAGCTCTAGGCTCGTCGTCGAACGATCTCGTGGCTTACTTTCCTTTCCCCTACAGATTTTGACAGAATGGTTTGCTGCAAGAAGTCTAGCAGACAACCCATCCAAAGTTGAAGCGTTGGTCACTCATCCTCAACAGCTTGAGAATTGGCGCTATCCCCTAACGATAGCCATTGCGTCCTTTGGTGAGGAGATTGTGTTCAAACTCCTGCAACCTATTGTTCAGAACTATCCAACCTTTGCGGCTGAAATTATTCTCAAGGCTTCCACGCGCTGGGGCGGTAGAGAAACGCCATTACCGCCGTTCAAAGCATGTGGTGAGCAAATTCAAACTGCTATGAAAGCCTGGGTGCAGGGACTTGGACCTTTAGCTCCACTGATTGCACCGATTCGCGAGGATGGTGCAGTGCGATCGTTGGGTGTCAAGACAGATGGCACTCGCCTCGAAGCTGCTTGGTATAGAGGAAGCGAGGCCTTGGAAGCGATTGTTTTACTACCATCTGGCTGGTCCAGCCCCATGTCGAGAGAACGAGACAATTGGCTAAGCGGTAGCAGCTCACATCCAGGTGGAGAAACAGCTTGGGCATGGCGTTGGACATTGAGTAGTCTCGTCAGCAAATTGGAAAGGAGGCTGGAAAGACCGACACTACTAGTCGAAAACGAATCGCTGAACCGGGAAGCTGCTTGGCGAGCAGCTCTGGCAATTATCCGGCATGGAAAAACAGCTAGTTACAACCATCAAAAGTGGTGGGGATTAGAAAGAATCCCCTTAGTTGAGCTGGAAGCACCACTTGCTTTCATTGAAGATCAAGCGGCAACTTGTTGGATTGTGTTGAGTGACATTGCCGCTGACAGTGAGGAACAGCAGAAGTACTACCTCAAGCATCTCCGCCAAGAAATCACCCGGCTTCAAGGTTTGAAAGCATCAGAGCTTTGTTATCCCTGGATTGGTCCAGATTTACCTCAGGGGCAGCGGCTGTGGGAGCTGTATAGCCCGCAGCAATTAAGCGCACGTATTCAAGAAATCTACAAAGCCGCACTCGATCTTTACCAGCAGATGATCGAAACCTGGTTTCAAGCACTCAAGCCAGGTTTAGAAATAGCCGCAATGCTCCCTGCTCGCCTTGTCGGCAATGTTTCACCTACGCTTCGTCAAGGTTTCGCTGGTACAGATCCTCCAGACTTCTACTGGTTCCTGGAAGCACTTCCTGAAGGGCAGCCTAACGACGTTGAGATTAATATCAGCGAAGACTACATATACGAAAGCGAGCATGAGCGCATGGAATCTGCCTTAAGGCAACTTAGTTTCCTCAGACCAAAGTCTACTATGTGGATTAGATACCTTCCCCGTAATAGCTATTTATCGAGAGAACATTTCTTTAGCCATAGCCCGGCTACAGCATTGGCGTATTCCTGGCTAAAGGATGATTTGACAAGAGTTTTTGGCTTTGGAAGCTTTGTTCGCCAGACTCGGTTTTAGGGAATTGGCCATGACTGAGAAGATTCAAGAGATTATTCAACGAGTCGTTGCTGGTAAAGGGGATGAGGCAGATTTGCAGGCGATCGCGGCAGCCCTCCAGAGTGGTCAGCTGGTGCTTGTAACGGGGGACCGCTCGATCGCTATCGATGGCAATGTCTCAAACTCTGTCATGGTAGCTGGAGACAACAACCAGGTGATTCTGTTGCCGGAGGAAAATGCGCTCTCCCTTGAGCGCATTTTGCAACGGTGGCAACCGAAGCAGGGTCAATATGTGCAGCCGAAAGGGTGTCAAAAGCGGCAGGAATGCGATCGCTATCTTGAAGTCGCGCTACAGCGGTTGGAGCGTTTGGGGAGTCCAGAAATCCTTAAAGATGAAGTCTACAAGGGGAGACGCTTCAACTATATTGCCAGAATGGTTGATTTTGAGCCAGGATTAGGGATGCGTGGAGAGGCATTCTTTTTGTTTTCTGAGTTTGCTTTTATCAATCTGAAGGGCTTGAAACCGTTCTCCAATGAGTCTTCACAGTGGGCGAGGGCACAAGTCAACCCAGCGGCAGCGGGTCAGGCGTTTTACAACTTTCGGATGCCGACGCATTTCTGCTTTGCAGTCGCTCTGGTCGATCAGGTTGAGGAAACAGTGGCTGTTGAAATCCAGACAACCAACTCCTTTGGGCACCGAGTAGACTTGCTGTGGTATGAGATTCCTGTGGTATACGAACTGAGTCAACAGCGGCTGCTTTACTACAACAAGGCATCGAGTTTTTGGGAAAACTTTAGAGGCGAAGTTGTCTGGCAACCGTTACGCACTGTGATTCAGCAAGTCTTGGTGCCTTAGTAAAAAGTCGTTGGACTGGATCGATGTCAGAATACCTTCAAGCAGCCGTTCAGCGTGTCTTAGCAGGAAGCCGAGATGAAGCCGATCTGATGGCGATCGCTACTGCCATTCAGACGGGGCAGTTCACTTGGGCATCAGACAAGGGTGCAGTTGGGGTGGGTGGCGATGTTGTGAATTCGCTGATTGTCCCTGGCAGCTACAACATTATCGACAGCACGATTGTGCTTGAAGGGGAGGCTGCGATCGCGATTCAAACGCTCCTAACCCAACGCTTGGGCGTAACGCCAACAGCAGCGATCCCTTTGGATGCACTGCTTCAGCAGGTGCGATCGCGGGCTTCAACCAAAATTCTCAATCTATTCAGCCAGATTCAGTTGTTGAACAAACGGCAATTAGCGGTGGATCAGCTGTATGTGGATGTTTATGTGCTGGAGGTGCGGAATTTTCGTGCAACGATTCCAGGGCTGTTGGAGGGGCAGGATGCGCGGGAGCAGTTTGATCGCTTCGGTTTGGGTAAACGAGGGGAGCGATCGCCGGGATTAGCGATCGCAGCGAGTGAGGACTTCCCCCGGTTAATGGTGTTGGGCAAGCCAGGGTCAGGCAAGAGTACGTTTTTGCGCCATTTAGCAGTTAGCTGTGCCAAAGGTGAGTTTCTGGGTGGTTATATCCCAGTTTTGCTGGAATTGCGAGATGTCGATGAAGCAGCTTTTAGTCTGTTTCAATACCTTCATGGGGAATTCGGACTGGAGCAGGAGTCCCAGACAGAGCAGCTTCTGAAGCAGGGACGGGTATTGCTTTTACTGGATGGGTTGGATGAGGTGCCCAGTTCGTTGCGGCAGGCGGTGCAGCATGAACTGCGAAAGTTTGCGAAGCGGTATGACAAAAATCGTTTCATTCTCACCTGCCGCACGCAGACGACGGAGTACATCCCGGAGCAGTTTCAGGCAGTGGAGGTAGCGAATTTTAAGCCAGAGCAGGTGGAGTGCTTTGCGTTGAATTGGTTTACGGCAATGGCGGGAACGTCGGAGCAAGGAATGGCGTTGAAAAACCAGTTCATGGAGAAGCTGCGAGAAAGCCCTCAAACTGCTGAACTGGCAGTGACTCCGGTGTTGCTGAGTTTGACCTGCTGGATTTTCGACGACATGAAGGGCTTGCCGCAAAAGCGATCGGACTTGTACCGAGATGGGCTGGATTTGCTGTTGCAGCAGTGGGATGAAGGACGAGGCATCAGTCGAGATTCGGGGTGCGATCGCTATCATCAATTAACCACCGAGGAACGAAAGCGGTTGCTGAGTTATGTCGCGGTTCGCAAGTTTGAACAAGCGGAAAATTTTGTGCTGTATGAGGAGTCGGAGCTTTGTGGCTACATTGTCGAGCATTTGCAGCTTTCGGTTGAGGAAAGTCGAGACGTGTTGGGGGCGATCTCACAGCAACATGGCTTATTAATTAAACGAGCGCCAGGGATTTGGTCGTTTTCACACCTGACGTTTCAAGAGTACTTGGCGGCAAAATGGTTTTGTGATCGAACTGATTGGCAAAATCTGATTGAGTATCTATGGATATCTCATTGGCACGAAGTTTTTCTAATGACAAGCGAAATGGCAGAGTTCGCGGATGAATTACTTTGTAAAATAAAGCAAAAGATTGACTTTTTTCTACATCAAGATAGGTTTCAGGCTTTCTTGTCTTGGGTCTATCAAGATACCCAAACTATAGAAAGTGCCTATAAACCTTCAGTTGTTAGAGCTTTCTATTTTTCAGATTTTGATGATGATTTTTCTGAAAGCCTTAGTCTGAGACTTGATGACAGTCTAAGTGTTGCAAATGACCTTCGTGATAGCGTGTCTTTTTCGCTTGGGTGTGACCCGGATGATTGCTACAGATCTTCAGATAGAGCTCTAGCTGAGTACGAGCGAAGAAATGTTTGTTTTGCTATTGCTCGTTCTCTTATTTTTGATATTCACATATGTCAAAAACTGAGATCAATTGATCAACTTGATTTAGGAGATCTCGATGAGACAGCTGATAACGATTATTTTGTCCGATTAGAATCTTGGCAGGATGAGCTTTATAATGCTATTGAGGGATATGAAAGTTGGGTTCATGACTGGGAGTTTGAAAATAAAGACCAAGAAAAATTGCGTAAGTATTACAATGCCAACAAGCTATTGGTTGATTGTTTGAATGTTAGTTCTTCAAGTAGTGACGAAATCAGAGAGCAAATTGAGGAGACACTACTATTACCGATCGCCGAAATCGAAAAGCGAAAAACCCAAATTTCAGATTAGCGATCGCAAGTTACTATTTCTCCAAGAGCATTGCCGCAAAATGATCCTGTAACAAACGGTGAATAAAGCGGTAACGACCACCAACTTTCTGAAGAAGGAGACATTCAGTACAGTAATCAAGAAATTGAATATAATTGTTTGGGATAGTGCCTTCTTGCCGAAGAATAAATCGAAGAAGATAGTGTTGGATAACGGCTTTGCCACCATTATTTAAGACAAAATTAAAACAGCGAAAGCCAGCCCAAGATAAACCTCCAATCAATCCTAGAACCAAACCATTCTTGATACTTAAAATCGTCATTAACAAACCAGATACAAATCCAATAGACAGCCAGAAGACAAACTGAAATAGACTAAGATACAAACAATTCTTTATTAATCTATTGATACTAAAATTAGGGAAACTTCTTTCCTTTATATCTGAAACGGATAAGTAGATACATAATCCACTACGGAAACTAAAGCATAAGCCGTATAAAAAACCAAAAACCACGCTGAGAGTAAAACCTGAGGACCCTGAGGGATGATTTTGAATAAACAGTCCTAAAATTGCTCCCGAAGTAGTCCATGCAACTATTTGAATACTTGTTCTTAATTTATTCAATGACAATTTCATGGTGTCAAAAATCTCTATTTCGTCTATAAATTCCTTTGTAGCAATTTCAGTTAGCATTAAGCTTGCTAAATTCTCGCGTAGTCTCTGAGTTGGTTGGTTACGCAAGTAGTAAATCAAGAAAAATATGAATTCAAGAAAATCCGCTAGAAACGCAAGAGCCAGGTTGCTATGCATGAGCTGATAACCTGGCATTCTTTTTAAGCTAAATCCAAATTTTTTTCTTAATTTCTCTGTTAGTCCATAGAAAGGACGTCCAACCTGTACATTAAGTAACAAATCAAACCATATATATGTAAGGATTCCACTGTGGCCTTCTATATGGTGAGGTTGCAATCTCTCAATCAAAAACTCAGTTTGAGACTCTTGTTGCATTCGTTTTGCCATTTGACATAGCCAGTGTTGAGTTTGTTCAATCGTTGGAGCCTGCTGCTTAAAAAAGTTAAGATCATTAGTTCTTCGTAACAGCATCCGCTGCACATATGCATCTAGTAACAATCCCAGTCGCTTCTCCGTTGACATTAGCGGTTGCATTGGTAAAGCTAAATTTTCATATGACAAAACCGCAACAGCAAGCAGAAATGGATTGCGTGAAAGCTCAAGTAGTGCTGAATCCTGCTGCATTTCTCGCCAAAATTCTACTTGATTCAGGTCTGCCAGATACTTTTGAATCTGCTCACTTGTCAGTTCGTGAAGTAAGACGGCTTTGTTTAATCGCAACCTGATTTTATAAATGTTGTATTCTTCTTGTCGACTGCACACTACCAAATACTGAGGACGATATTCATCTTGCATGAGTTGGTTGATTGCTTGTACACAGAGCTCCTGCTGAGTGCTCTCCAATTCATCTAACCCATCTAACATCATCAAAAGTTTCTGCTCTTTGAACCACTTTTTTCCTAAATCCCTCTGTATTCCATACTTGGACTTTAGCTCTATTACTAGCCAATCCTGAATTGATTGCTGATTATTTCTACGAGTTGAAAGGTTAAGCAAAACAGGAATTGGAACCTCTACCTGCTGCTGGGCACGCTCACACAATTCCCGTGCCAGTTCAAGTAGCATTGTCGTTTTGCCTACTCCTGGATTGCCCAGAATTAGTAGTTTGCCATAAGCCTCATCAAACACCTGCAAAACGCCCCAATCATCTGGAATAGGCTCAGCTGGTTTATCACCAATTTTGACATCCAAATCCCAGGGACGTTGTACTTTACCTGGTTGTGCTTCCATTCGTAGTTGAATCAAAACTTGACTATGGAGCGATTGCTTTAAACGTGAGGAGACTTCTTCTTTAACTGCTTGCAATAATACCCTCTCAGTGGATGAGCGAGTTCCCATCAACTCACGGATGGCTTCAGCATCAGCTCCAGTAATAATAAAGTTCCGATCGCCCGTCACAATCACCGCACCATCGGCACTGCCACCAACGGCAACTGCGCGATCGCCTGTCGCAAGCGTTACCTGCTGCGATCGCACGGCTGTCACCAAGGTTTGTAAGTCTTGCTTGCTAAGACGTTTTCCTGCCTCAAGTCGATCAAAAATGGCTTCTAAACCTGTAGAGTCACCCATTGCTAATGTTGCTGCCAGTGCTGCCAGGGGCAAATTTCCAATAAGATAACCTTTCTGTAACGAATACCGCAGTCTTGAAGGAAAAAACTTTGCTTCCCAAGACAGACGGGTTGAGAGCGGCTATCTTGGAACCAGGTGAATTTCTCTAGCCAGATGAAGCCATGACTCAAACCGCTACCTTTACCCACGGGTATGCCCTCCTCATTGGTGTCGGTCAGTCTGCCTGGACAGACTGGTCGCTTCCGGTCACCGTCAAAGATGTAAAGGCGTTGCAAGCTATTCTGGTTGATCCAGCCCTCTGTGGTTATCCAGAAACCAACATTCGCACTCTGACGGACAGCAATGCCACTCGTCAAGGCATTCTGGACGGTCTGCAATGGCTCCAACAACAAGCAGCCTCAGACCCTCAGGCAACCGTCGTTGCTTACTACTCTGGTCATGGCTGGTTGGATCAGACGCAAAACCGCTACTACCTCGTGCAACACGACATCAAGCCGTTTAACCTGCCTGGGTCAGCCCTTGCCGCCACAGAATTTACTGAAGCACTGCAACAAATTCCAGCCGCACGGTTGCTCGTTATGATTGACAGTTGCCATGCCGAAGGGATGGCAACGTCTAAAGAGGCTGGGCTGGCGTTGGAACTGCCAACGGGTTTTGTGGCTCTCGCTCCCAGTAAAGGCTTATTTGATCCGCTCACCCAGCGCAAGGGCAGGGCTGTTTTTACCTCCTGTGCTGGCACCCAGAAATCCTGGATTCGCCAAGACCAAACGATGAGCATCTTTACGGATCATCTGATTGAAGCCTTACGTGGGGCAGCCAACAAGGCTGGGGAAACGACTGTCAAGGTCTCCCATCTCATGAATCACTTGGGTGAGACAGTGCCAGCCAGTGCCCGTGCGGAGTGGCAAGCAGATCAAGACCCACAGTGTGATTTCAAGACAGAAGATTTTGAAATCGCCCTGCTGCAAGGCGGCAAAGGCTTACCTGAAGGCGGATGGGATGCGGTTAAAGCCCCGCCTGCCGCTGCTGGCTCCAGAGTAACAACGGCAGCAGGGGAACGCAGCATTGCCGTAGGTGGCGACGTTAGCGGCAGTAGCTTTGTGACGGGTGATGGCAATGTCGTGGGTCGCGGGAATGTCGTGCAGCGAGGCAAGTACAACCTCAACGCAGGCTCCATCCGAGGACTGCGGGTCGGCGATACCTACGGGTCTGGCACACCAGAGGCTTTTGGAGAAGAAGAGTCGGAAGAAGAACAGACACGCACAGCGAAGGGATTTGAGCCTTTACCAGGGCAGGCACAACCACTGGCAGCCACCAAATATGTGTGCCCCGAACCGGATTGTGATATCGCCTGGGTGCGCCGTTCGGTTGGGCAAGCCATTCCCCAATGCTCCATCCATCAGGTTGCGCTTGTGCCCGTTCACCGCTCCTAAGAGTTGCTATGCTGCCAAAATTTTTGGAGAGCCTGGGGGATACCCTCGCCAAAGAGTGGGTTGCCAAGGTCTTGACGCCTGCCTTTGTCTTTTGGTTTGGTGGACTCTTGTCCTGGGTGCTCCACTCTCAGGCAAACTGGGACACCTTGGAGCAATGGCTGAACCAGAAAACGCTGGTACAACCCTTAACCACCTTGATCGTAGCCTTGCTGGTGGTTGCTACTTCCGCGATCGCCGTGCAGCAGTTTGAGCTACCCGTCCTACGTTTGCTAGAAGGCTACTGGCCCCGTTGGCTGCAACTGTTGCGACGACGACTAATCAAGGGTCAGAAGCTCAAAGCTGAAAAGGCAGAGAAACGTTTTCAGGCATTGGCAAGCATGGGCATCGAGAACCTTACACCGGAAGAAGCCGACGAGTACGTGCAACTGGACTGGCAATTGAAACAAACCCCGACACAGAGCGATCGCCTGATGCCCACCCAATTAGGCAACATTCTGCGGGCAGCAGAACGCCGTCCTCTGGAGAAGTATGGGTTAGAGTCGGTCATTTGTTTCCCTCGGCTGTGGCTGCTCTTACCAAACGAGGTGAAAACAGAACTGATGGAAGCGCGAGCCAGACTCAACACAATGGCGCGTGTTTTAGTGTGGAGTATCCTATTTGAGGTCTGGACGGTTTGGAGTTGGTGGGCGATCCCGATCGGGCTACTTTCCGCGTTCCTAGCATATCGCTGGTTACTAAACGCTGCTGCCATTTACGGCGACCTGGTAGAGTCTGCCTTTGATTTGCATCGCACCGCACTCTACAAGACCTTACGCTGGAAGCTACCCAAGACTCCGACTGAGGAACAGGCATCAGGTCGAGCGCTGACCGATTATCTCTGGCGAGGTTTCACGGAGCCAGAACCAACGTTTGAAGAGCCTGAAAAGAAGTAAGGGAGTGAGCAATGTCCGAGATACTTCAGGAAATCATTGATCGAGTCAAAAGCGGAATCCCAGCGCCAACAGATATTCAAGCTTTGGCGGCGGCTATTCAATCTGGGCAAGTAACGCTTGCAGCAGGACAACAAGCCGTAGCGATTGCGGGTAATGCGGCTGAATCTAACATTTTGACTGGAAATAACAACTACGTTAATAGTGGTTACCAAGGATGGAGTGTGGAAGACATTCGAGATATCCTAGAAATATTTAAGCAATCAGAGACGGCTAGCCTTTCTTCAATTTCGACTGCCGTGGAAAGTGGTCATCTAGGAAAAATAACCTTAGAGGTTCAGGATATAGATTTTATCAATTCAAAATTAGCGGTTCTTGAGGAAATCCAGCAGTTTAAACAGTTGTCGAAAATACCAACAGATGAATTTAATCTTTTAAGACGAAAGATTCAAGCTATAAGTAGTTCTAGCCGAGAATTGAAAGAAATTGAGATTATAGCTGGAAAGCTTCTTGAACAGTCCGTCTTGGCGCTCACGGAAAAAATAAGAACTCTAAAGCTAAAATCTAAGCATGAGCTGGCAGAGCCTCATTTACATAGGGATGATGTAAATTGCCAAACAGATTGTCTTGAAAAGCAGCTTCAGTTGCTCAGAAAATTTGAAACTAACTTAGAGTATGGGAAGCAAGGAGCTGATTGGCTTAACCTTAATATTACCGACTTTGCAAAAAGTATGGGGAAATACGCGTTATCCCAATGCCCAAGTGTTCAGAAAGCTGCTTCAGTAGATATGATTGATGACTTTTACTTTTCCATTGAGCAGCTTTTGGAGCGAATTAGCCACTGTCTAATTTGGGGAAGATATAGCATCTTGGACTCATTTGATATTCCTTTGATTTTTGATCAAAGAACTCATGAGTTTGCCTTCTCCTTCTTTCAAGAGACAATTATTCCTTCCCATTTGCCTACAGAAGTGAGGAAACAGATACACGACTATGTAAATTATCTTGTAAAGAGACTACCACTTTATTCTTGCTAGCCCTTCTAATATGACTAATGACGCATTTTTCTGGCGATTCGCTGTCGGATTTTCAACAACTCATCAGCTTGAAGAGCTAGATGAGCATAATTTTGCATTGCAAGCTCCATAGCTTGATCCAAACTGCACCCCTGACTTACCAAACTCTCTACATCTCGCTCAAATTGATCGTTAGGAGCCATAAGACAGGATTCTTTAATTGTCAGTGGTCACTTAGCTATACATTTCTGCTAAGGAGAATCAGGACAATTAACTACTTTAAAAAACAAAACCCCAGACATTTGCTCACTGCCAATAGCTTCTGCAAACATCTGAGGATTCTATATTGCTGAACACAGGAAAGCTGAAAAGTTACTGGTTTCTTCTCGAATTACGCTCTTCCCTGGCGCGAGCTTGTTTTTCCTGAAATAGGCGGTCTGCCTCATTTGCCTGACTATTATGGTCTCTAGTCACCTTTGAGATTGCTGGATCTACTTTACAGCCCTGAGCTTCGATGCTTTCCAGGTCATTCTTAAACCAATCGAAAATAGCCATGTTTTAGCCTCGCCATCAAGTTACGTCTAGATGAATCATTCAAATCAGTTGTTCATACATCAGTACGAAAAGCACTGAGATAGACGCACCTTGAGCAGAGCAGTGACTTCATCTCACAATTATATAGTACAAAAGAACTAATTTAGCGAGGATAATGATTTTTTATGAATCGGATTAGAGCTCAAGGCTGTTTGCTACAAAGCTTTGTTGGGCTGCTCCATGAGGTGACAGGCTTAAGGCTTAAAAAACGAGCGGAATTTGAATTTTTGGTGTTGAATGATTAAAGAGAGACGATCGTAATCCCCTGGTGACCTCTCTATGCCGCTAGAAGAAACGACCCCAAACGTCACGCAAGCTTTAGGTGATTCTGAGCCAGTCCACGCCTCTCAGCAACCTCACTCGGTTGACCAGTCTGTGCAGCAGTCGGGCAAGTTTGGGGTGAATGTTGGGCAGGGGCAAGGTGTGCATATTGGTGATGTCTATCAGGCAGATCCCGAAACCATCAAGCGGATCGTTCGGGAGGAGCTACGTTTACCGCAACGAGAATACAGCGATCCCGTTAGCCTCGGTCTGCATGCTTTAACTGAGTTAATGCAACATTCTGAAGCAAGATCAGCCGTAATTACCTTTCGGGTTGATTTTCAGGCAGCCTGTGATCAGATCAACATCATCGCCAATTACAAAGAGCTACATGACCTGCTCCACACCCTTGAGTTCCAATGCTATAGCGGCATTGTTCAGGAAGCGAAGCGATTTCCAGATGATGAAACCACGTTGGACATTTTGACCGATCATGAATTCACGTTGCAGAGAATTTTGAGAGAAGTCCAAGAGGTGGCACAGCGAGAAACCATTGCAACGAATGAGGTGCTGTGGCTAAAAGACCTCGAACGTGCTCAAGTAGAATTGCACGTTGCAATTGACGAACTAGATACCAGACGGCTCCAGAGAACCATCTGGTTGTTGAACCGAGTGCTGGCAATTCAACCCTCTCGCATTAATACCAATCTCAATTCAGCCGCTCGAACCCTAAGGCTTCCAGCCCTCGTGAACGCTATGAGCTCCATTTGGGAGAGCCTAGCGAAGTCAAACCTGAACCAGGAAAAAATTAAGCAGTTCCAGGTGGGTGTAGAAGTTCTAGCCGAATTAAACGAGCGCTTGGCGGCACTGGTTATTGGTCATGACTACTGGCAAGAACTGGATTTAGAACTGCGCCGGATTGAGGCTAATTTGGAAAAAGACTTAATTGAATTAGAAATGTCTTGGGCTGACCTCAAAGAACGAACAAACATCTTGTTTAACCCTGCCGGAGATCAATGGACTATTTACTTCCAGCAGGATAGCCACAATTTAGATATGGCGCTCGATGTTCAAAATCCAATCAAGGTTAAACGTTACTTCCGTATGTATCGTCGCCGCGCGAGTGATCGCTTTTACCAGGTCGATGCCACCTTACTGAGGCTTTGTGGCGAACTGAGAGAGGTGGGTGAACCGTTAACGTCGGTTTTGAGGATGATCGAATGAGTAATGCGACAACCACGCTAAACCTAAAAGCGGATGGCGATTGCTTCCCATCTCTAGCATCACTGAGAGCAGCTCATAGCGATTTACTCAAGCGCCACCGCGAGCGGGGTAATGAGCCAGAGCTTCTAACTGACATAGAGCAGTTGATTCACAAAGGGTGTGCCACAGGTGCACTGTTAGACAGTGAGGACGATCGCTGGGCAGCTCAAGGTCTACTGGATTACTGGAGCTCTTTACTCTACCGTGCAGGGCAGGAACCACCGGAGGCGACTCTGATTGATTTTGATCCCTCCCTTGCCCCAGATTTAAGCGATGACCTCTGCCCTTATATCGGTCTGGAGGCATTTCGGGAGAAGAATCAAAATCTGTTTTTTGGGCGGCAACGGTTGATTGATAAGTTATTAAAGCACCTGGAAACCAATCGGTTACTCATCGTCGTTGGCTCTTCCGGTAGCGGTAAGTCTTCAGTAGTCTTGGGTGGTTTGTTACCCCGCTTGCTAGCTGGCGCACTACCTGGTAGTCAGAAATGGTTCTATTACGCCCCGCTTGTCCCTGGTTCCGATCCATTAGCAGCTCTGGCTCGACGGTTGAAACCTCCCGATGCGATTGCCACAGAATGGATTCCCAAACAAGTTTCAGCTTTTCAGCAAAATCCAAATCATCTGAAGCAACTGGTTGAGCAAGCCGATCACCAACATACTGTGCTGGTGATCGACCAGTTTGAGGAAGTATTTACTCTTTGCCAAGAGGACAAAGTTCGACAGGCGCTAATTAGGAATTTACTAAATTTTGTCCAAGCCCCTGATGCTCGAAATACGTTGATTCTGACAATGCGAAGTGACTTTGAGAGCCAAGTTGCCCGCATTCCTACACTCAAAGAATCATTTGAATCAGCCAGCATTCGGATGACCGCATTAGATGCTGGTGAATTGCGAGAGACAATCGAGAAACCATCAGAGTTAGTAGGACTTAAGTTTGAGGATGGACTGGTTGATGCACTACTGAATGACGTTTTAGGAGAACCTGCGGCTTTACCTCTATTGCAATTTACCTTACTTAAGCTATGGGATAACCGGGAACACAATCGAATCACCTGGAAAGCTTATTCCGAGTTGGGGGGTGGTCGTCAAGCCCTCTCAAACTGTGCTGACCAATTCTATGACCACCTAATCTACGAAGAGCAAAAAACAGCAAAACGTATTCTGCTTAGAATGGTGCGTCCCACAGAGGGATTAGAAGTAACCAGTAACCGCATTGCACGTAAAGACCTCTATCTGGAAAGTGAGGCGCGCGATCGAGTGGATCGAGTTCTAGATAGGCTCATTCAGGCTCGATTAGTTCGTCAAACAGAAGGCGACACACCAGAAGATACCCAAATTGAAGTTGCACACGAAGCGATTATTCGTAACTGGTCTCGGTTAGTTGGCTGGCTAGACGATGAGCGGGTAAGACTTCGCCAACGTTTACATCTGAGAGCTGTAGCAGAGCAATGGCAGTCACGGGAACGCGATCGCAATTTGCTGCTGCGTGGTGCCATTCTGGAAGAAGCACAGCGATACGACGATCTAAACAGATTGGAAATCAATTTTGTGCGACGTAGCCAACAGGCGGAGCAACGTCGCAAAATTCGTCAATCCTTTACACAAATTCTGATTGTCACACTGGCAGTAACAGCGCTAGGTAGCTCTATTGCTTGGTTGGCATTAGCTAACCAGGACACTAGAAAAGAGCTTAAAAAGACTCAAAACCAGCTTGAAAAGACTCAGAAAGAAAAAGATATTGCTTTGCAAGATAAGGATGCTTTTTCTCGCCACAAGGACATATATTTATCTCTAGGTATTGATTCTGAACGAGCCAGAAGAAAAGCTGAAAAAGACAAAAAAGAGGCAAATGAAGAATCGCAATATAGAGAGCAGCAGTATCGAAAAATATTAAGTGAATTACAAAGTAAACTAAACCGTACTCAACAAGAGCTAGCCAAGGGAGATACTAAGCGAATTTCAGATAGTTTGATTGCTCTTAGTAGCCAAATACAAAATACATTACAGGCAACATCCGGCTTAGATGATACAACTGCTAATGCCAGCGAAATAAAAGGATTTCAAGCATTACTAGAGGAAGATTTAGCAAATGCTAGAAATCACTTTGAAACAGCTCGTAACGCCTTTCCTACTTATCACAGCGTAGATGAGATATCCAACAAGGTTCTGACGCAAGATTTAGTTGATCGTTATAACAATGCTAGTGCTGCTGAAAAGCAAGTCATTCGGAAGAAAGTTTTCAAGGACATCGTTGAAAAGTATAACTGGGGCGCTCCACCTGACCTTTTGCAACAAATGAAGGATCGCCTTAAATCCTAATGAGTATGGGAATCGCCCAGTAGATGACTAGGAAGACTGATTGACTGACAGAAGTAAGGGCTTATCGGCGGAAAGTCTTGATGATTGCAGC
>NZ_JCACKR010000071.1:0-2721 GCF_059505485.1 Stenomitos rutilans | reverse complement strand
TCCGGTCAGCCCCTGCTTGGCACAGTTGCGCCACGACCTGCCGTCCCAGAAAACCCCCACCCCCCGTTACTAGTATTCTTTTCCCGTGCAGATCTTGCTTCATTCCGTTATAGCCTTGATCGTTGATTGGACTTCTCGCAGAACCCATAGCAAAGCTTAGAGAGCGATACGTAAGAGAAACAGGCTCTCGAATGCTACGATCGTGAGCCAATTAAATTTTGACAAAGGGTCGCTACCCCACACCTGTACATTAGGGCACCACCCATGAACGTCACCAAGCCCAGCACTTGTAGGTCGGCATCCACCATCAACTGAACTAACGGCTCAAACGTGACCAACGATTCCCAACCTAGCGTTTGCTGCGCTTTGGTCGGATGTTCTATCAGCAAATCCACCTTGCCCGGACGCGAGGAGCGCTCATCAAACATTAGTTCTTCCACTGCTCCAACAGTTGTTTAGTCAAATAAGACCCATCCTGCCCTGTTATGCCCATCAGCAACGCTCGTTTCGCTTCCGTCATGTTCTTCTCTTGAGTTTTTGCCAATGAAACAAGAATCAACAGCAATTGTTTACAGACCACGAACCATATCAGTAGAGGCTTTTCTACTGCAATTCTTGTGAGTGAATGCTCCTGGGGGCATCTAAAAACTGCTTGAGAGCCAAACATACAAAAATAGGGATTGTACTGCTATAGCGTCCCCACAGACGTTTTGGTTCCTGCGCCAGCCTATAAAGCCACTCAAAACCAGAGTTTCGGATTACCTTGGGAGCCCGTTTGTGGATGCCTGCATATACGGGGAAAGCGCCTCCAAGCCCAATCATGACAGCTTGAACTCTCCCCTGATGCTGCGTCATCCAGAGTTCTTGTTTTGGGCATCCTAGTGATACAAATACTAACCCTGCGCCACTAGCATTGAGAGTTTGCACGATCGCTTCATCTTCGGCTTCAGTCATAGGGCGAAATGGCAAAGGTTCCATTCCAGCAATCTTCAACGTTGGAAACTCTACTTCCAGTCGTTTCCTCATCTTTTCAAGAATTGCTGTCTGAGACCCCAGAAAAAAGATGCTAATACCCTCTGAGCAAGCTGCTTTACATAACGCTAGAAGCACATCCATACCAGCAACGCGGTCTTGCTTGGCGGCTCCCATCAATTTAAGCATCCACACCAAAGGCATTCCATCAGGTGTAACTAGATCGGCTTTGTTCAAGACATCTGCAAAGTCTGGATTACGATAAGCCTCCGTGAGCATATGAACGTTTGCGATACAAACAACCTTACTAAGGCAATCTTTAGCCCATTCCATCATTAGAGCTATCTGAGCATCAAAGGGAATGGCAGCCACTGGGAAACCAATTATGTTCCGGCAGGGGAGATGGTTTTCTGAAGTCATAGCTGTGGGTGTGTTATTTCAATAAAAGCCTTGGTGGTCGCACTTTAAGGCGATCTATTCAGTACTAAACGCTTTTGCACCCTATATTCAGGCTCAGAATTATCAAGCTCAGGTTCGGGAATGCATCAAACTTACAGATTAATAGCAGTCAGATCGTGAATATACTTTAAGCTGTACGCTTGACTCAGCCTTAGATGCTTAAAGCAAAGAAATTCTCGGAAGTATTGACGCTTAAATGAACTCACTTCTTTTTGCGCTAAAGATTTCATTGGAATGAGAAGTAGGGTAGAAGCATCTACTGTGTCAATGAGCGCCACAAGACCCATATTTTGCCAAAGAACGTCTCAGCGAGAGACTTGGGACAGGTAAAACTCATCTTTCTACTCAAGATACAAAGTTCACAGTACTGATCCTGCAGCAAGCAAAGCATCTTTCAATAGGCTTCTCACATATATCTATCAATAGAACAATCAACCCTAGTTAGAGAGGCCTCGTTAAGATCCACGCAATTTCACAATTTACGAACCTCCGAAATGCGATAACGGCACCTTGGAAGCTACTTCTTTCCAACTTTTTTCACTCCTATCCACTACTCACAATTAACCCTCCAATGCTAGTTTTCACTATCTACGCTGAAAGCACCTGTCACCAAATATACACTTAGGAGGATGGATTTACTTACAGACTAGTCTAAAGTTGGCTCCAGAAAGCTAAAAGGCTCGATAGTATACGTAAACTTCAGCAGTTTTTAATACCTTTCGCGGTACTCAAACTCGCTCAGGTTTAACATATTCCATCTTAAAAAAAAAAAGCAAGCGCCTAACCGTCTTTTTACCACTCCTTCACATCAACTTCATCTTGGCAGTACAGGACTATTTCAAGGCCAAGTAGTGATGCACCTTAGCGGCACCATTGAGCAACACAACATGCCAATGCATTGTCGCGCAAAAGGCTGCCTCAACCTTTTACGCTTTACTAACAGCCGTTTTACCAACGCCAGTGAGTTGCATTGGTTGAGTCTGCTGCTGATTCAGATTTCCTTCTCTATCGTTATTCTTCTATTCAGTCGGCTGTTGTCCTCGATGGCTTGTTCACCATTGGAGTCTGCTGAACAACAAAATCTCTGCCAACGTTTACTGATGCTTAACTTGGGTGCATCAGCAGTTTTGGCAAGCACTTCTTTTCCAGTGCTCTAGCTTAAATACGAACATAACAAGAATACCAAAAGCTTTGATAGACAGTTGGTCTGACTTGCTACGCTGCTTGACTTGGATAACTCAGATCTTGCAGCATTCTCGATAAACCCATTTAGGCAAAGGCTTGAGGACA
>NZ_JCACKR010000070.1:0-82264 GCF_059505485.1 Stenomitos rutilans | reverse complement strand
TTGAGGGGTTGCCCTCCGCAAAAATAGCACGGTGCCAGGTTAATTAATCCAGCATCAGGGCTTGGAGTATTCAATTGAATACTCCAAGCCCTAGTTTTTCTATCTCTGAGAGTGGTGGTTTTACACGAGTGTAAAATCAACGCCACAGTTTATTTTCAAGGTCTCTAAGCTGTCGTTCTAGACGATCGATACGACCACGCAATTCATCGACTTCGGACTGCCGGGGAACCCCGACATCTTGCATAATATTGCGAATTTGGCGTTGGATCTGTGACTCAAAGTTCCCCTGTTCTGACTTCAGCGTTTGCATGAGATCATCGACAACGTCCTTTGCTTGCTCTGGGTCGAGTTTGCCATCCTTAACGAGCTGATCGCCGACTTCTTTAAGTTTATCTGCTACCAATGATGTCGTACCAACACCAAGCATCAACAGCTGTGAAAGCCAGTTATTGTTATCCATGCCGTTTCCTTGTGATTATATGGTTGCAGTGATAAACGAAGTTACTTTTGAAGCTTCAGTTCCGTAGCGGTAGGATCATAAAGGGGCGCGATCGACAGTGTAAGGCTGCGCAGGACCTCAAAACAAAGTACTTTAGAGGGATTGTTTTACAAAGCCTTATTTTGTCAAATTTACTGCATACTTTATGCCAATACGGGTTACCTCGGATGTGGTTGTGTTCGTTAACGCTTAACGCTACAGTTCTATGTGCATTATCTCACTCCAGTTTTATGGTTATCGAGTGGTTAAAAGTTCAGGTTGTTCCAGAGCTGCGTGAAAAATACATCCAAAAAGATGAAGAGATTTGGACGACTGCTCTATCAAAATTTCCCGGCTACCTTGGTAAGCAGGTGTGGATCGATCCGAACAACTTGGATAAGGTGGTGCTGGTTATCCATTGGGCCAGCCGTGAAATGTGGAAATCTATACCCATTAAAGTTTTAGAGATGATTGAAATGCAGTTCGCTCAGCAAATGGGACAGAATACTTACAAAATTATTGAGGAGGGTGAGTATCAGGTACGAAAATTTCCTTAAAAGCTTGCTTAGAGCTTACCTTTAAGAAGGAAATTCAAAACCCTATGGGCATTTAGCTTTGCCTTTCTCAATAAATGAGGGAGACTCTTTTTCCGCAAAATAGATATTGTCGTCAGCACCATGAAGACCCTTAAGCTTCTTCAACCTAGAGCTAGGAAGTTAGTAGGGAAAATTGGGCTTGTGAACAACCTATGTCGGTGGCTTTGTCTAGTAGGAGCTATTTGAGAGGCTTTTGCCACCACCAGAGCCACGACTATCTTCGCGTGGTTTGGCTTTATTCACTTTCAGCTCACGCCCGAGCCATTCTGCGCCATCAAGCTCAGAAATGGCAAGATCTTCCTTTGATTCGTCCTTCATTTCGACGAAGGCAAATCCTCGCTTTCGACCTGTCTCGCGATCTGTAGGAAGGCTAATCCGACTGACTTCGCCGTACTCTGCAAATACTTCTCGTAAGTCGTCTTCAGTAGCCTGGAAGGACAGGTTACCAACGTAAATAGTCACGCTTCTCTCCAACCAAGTTTCGAGGGACATACTCAATAGATCTCAACGGTGCCAAAGCCTGGCAGGATACTTGAAATCGATCGAGATATTTGGGAGCTATCATAGCAGAATTTTTAGAGAGGCAGCACATCTTTAGCAAAATGTCTACAGCAAAGACTGAGGAATACCGTCGTCACAAAAGCTGGGACGGACTTTGCGATCGCCCTTTCTCGCCGCCGAAAATGAATCAGCTCTAGACTCTGAGGCTCTTTAGTTGCTTCACTACGTCAGCACGTATGATGAGAAGAGGTTACAGGTCTGGTGTGGTTGCAACAGGGAGAATGTTGATGGATACACGAGCATTTAAGCGATCGCTGAACAGTTCAGAGAACTACCATCGCAAGGGGTTTGGGCATGAAGCGGATGTTTCAGATCAAATGCAGTCGGAGTATCAGAGCAATCTGGTGCAGCAAATTCGCAGCAACAATTTCACCATTCAGCGAGGGGATGTAACCATTCGGCTGGCAGAGGCGTTTGGGTTTTGCTGGGGCGTTGAGCGAGCGGTGGCAATGGCGTATGAGACGCGGCAGCATTTCCCCACAGAGCAGATTTGGATCACGAATGAAATTATTCACAATCCATCGGTAAACCAGCGATTGCGGGAGATGAACGTGAATTTTATAAGCGTTACTAACGGAGAGAAAGATTTTTCTGGGGTCGATCCAGGCGATGTGGTGATTTTGCCTGCCTTTGGTGCCAGTGTGCAGGAGATGCAGTTTTTGAATGAACGGGGCTGCACGATCGTGGATACAACCTGCCCCTGGGTTTCAAAGGTCTGGACGACGGTTGAAAAGCATAAGAAGGTTGACTACACCTCCATCATTCATGGCAAATACAACCATGAGGAGACGGTTGCTACGAGTTCGTTTGCAGGCAAGTACCTGATTGTGTTGAACATGAAGGAAGCGGAATACGTTGTGAATTACATTCTTCATGGCGGCGATCGCGCTGAATTTATGACCAAGTTTGAACGTGCGTGTTCAGTTGGCTTTGATCCAGATCGTGATTTAGAGCGAGTTGGCATTGCGAATCAGACCACCATGCTGAAGGGTGAAACAGAACAACTGGCTAAGCTGTTTGAACGCACGATGATGCGAAAGTATGGGCCTGACCAACTTAATCAGCATTTCCTAAGCTTTAATACGATTTGTGATGCAACTCAAGAGCGTCAGGATGCGATGTTTGAGCTAGTAGAAGAACCCTTAGATCTAATGATTGTAGTCGGAGGATACAACTCCTCTAATACGACTCATTTGCAAGAGATTGCAACTGAACGAGGTATTCCCTCGTACCACATCGATAGTGCCGACCGGATTGGCCCGGACAACCGCATTGAGCATAAGCCGCTGAAACGCGATCTAGAAGTGGCCGAAGATTGGCTACCTGTTGGCCCCGTTGTTGTAGGGATTACGTCGGGGGCTTCAACGCCAGACAAAATTGTTGAGGATGTTTTAGAGAAAATTTTTGAGCTAAAGGCGATCGTGCCCGTGACGTAGCTCACTTGTCTAGCAGAGAGGTACGGAGCGCTGGGTTTAACCGTACCTCTATGAGACGTTGGTTAGACAGAGACGATGTATGGGGAACTAATGGCGGGAACTCGCCCTGTCTGGAAGAGTCCTTGGTAAACGATCGCCACAACTTCTGCACGGGTTGCCTCACGGGTCGCATTCAACTGTCGTACGGTGGGGAAGTTGACGACAATTTTGGCTTTGGTTGCGGCGGCTACGGCATCCTGAGCGTTTTGGGGTATAGTGTTGCGATCGTCGTAGGCATTTAGCAGGCTGAGATCACCCGCAGGCAGACTCAACCCGCTCACTAGCGAGAGCCAAACCTGAAGGCGCAACACATTTTGGTTTGGCTTAAACGTGCCATCAGGGAACCCAGAGATAAAACCGCCCTGGTATGCCTGGTCAATCGCGGGTTTTGCCCAGAAGTTAGCAGGAATATCAGCAAAGGCAGACAGGGCGCGTTTAGATGGTGGGTTAAAGGCTTTGGCGATAATGGCGGCGTACTGGGCGCGATTCATGGTGACATCGGGCTTAAAGCTACCGTCTTCAAACCCGCTAACCAAATTTTGATTTGCCATAGCAATAATAAAGTCACTGGCCCAGTGACCTTGAATGTCTGTGAAGAGGGGGATTGGGGTATCGGGAGAGACAATGAATGGGGAAGCGATCGCGGGTGCTCGATTGAGGGCTACTAGTGATTGATAAATGATTGCCACGACCTCTGCACGCGTGATATCTCGCATGGGTTCTAGCTGTCTGATATTAGGATGGTTAACGACAATGCGGCGCTGGGTCGCAGTTGCTACTGTTTCGGTCGCGAAGCTGGGAATCTGAGCGCGATCGCCATAGACCTTCAGTGCATCTAGAACGCCGCCTGTAAGGTTGATGCCGCTAATGAGCGAAACGATCGCCTGCACACGAGTCAAGTTTTGATTGGGGCGAAAGGTATTGTCCGGAAAGCCACTAATAAAGCCCATCTGGTTCGCCTTGGTGATAAAGTCAGCCGCCCAAAAGCTTTGCGGTACGTCACTAAAACTTTTAGCGGACTGCTTGGCCGGTAAATCAAAGGCTTTTGCAATGACGGCTGCATACTGAGCGCGTGTGATGGGCGCTTCTGGCTTAAAGGTGCCATCTGGAAAGCCGCTAATAAAGCCTCGGCTCACCAACCCCTGGATAAACCCTTCTGCCCAATGCCCTTGGGTATCGTTAAAACCAGCCGGAGTTGAAGGTGGGATAGATGGTGTGGGAGTTGGTGCAGGGGTTGGGACTGGAGTCCCCGATGGAGAAGGCACTGGAGTTGGAATCTCATTGCCCACGAAGGAGATCGCACCCTGTACTTTGGTGGGGTCAACTTGATTACCAGCGGAGATAAGTGTCACCGTTGTGCCATTTTGAATATCAAACTGCCCATTTTGTCGAAAAATATTGCCGCCTGGTGCCTGACTACTGCCCAAATCTGGTAGGGCTGTTTCGGTCACGACTAAGCCTGTCTCCGTATTGTTTTGAACAACATTGCTTCGCAGTACTGCTTTTGCTTGCTTGTTAATCACAATGCCCGCACGATTTTCAGAAATTTGGTTTTCTGCTAATAGCGGTGCAGCACTATCGCCCACTGCAATCCCAAAACCAGTTTGCCGACACACGTTTTGCCGCCATTCTCCTTTAGAGTTGCGGGTAATTGAGAAGCCACTGGCAGAATTTTGGATGGCAACATTGCCAATGACCAGAGGATTGGCGGTACCTGTGGCAAAAATGCCTTCCCGTTTGCAATTGGTGAAGGTATTGTTGGCGATCGTCGGATTCGTTGACTCTACCCAAACCCCAGTACCACGAATCTCTGGGTTTGTGACGGTTACACCCTTGAGTTGCGCATTATTAGCTAGTTGAAAGGTGACGTTCTGATTAGCAAAGGTCGGGCTGGGAAAAATGCCGCTACCAGAGATTAAAATACCGCTACCTTTACTTGCTTCGCTGCCGACAACGGCCACGCTTGAAGGGATCTTGATGGGAAAGGCTTCGCCGCTTGCTGCGCTGTAGTTGCCAGCAGCTAGTTGAATGGTTGTGCCTGCCTGAGCTACCTGAAGCGCACGAGTGAGCGTTTTAAAGGGCGCTGCCTGTGTCCCTTTTCCACCGTCATTGCCTGTTACTGGATTGACAAACAGGGGAGTCGAAGTCGCTTGCACCATAATGGTTCCTCTCTCTCAGATGATTATTGCCTTCAATGCCGACTTTGGTGATTCCGCGTTGCATTCGTTCATGCTTGCTGTTGCTGAACGTTGTAAAGCACAAGCGTAAGGTTACGTTCGTGCATAGCAGTAGGAGGCCGAAAAGAAAGCCTCGGCTCTCATGCGTTGCCCACTGCGATGTGTCTAATCAACGTGTGTACTCTATCGCTCCAAAAGAAACTGGCCTTACAATACTTCAAAGACTAAGCGTTGCTATCGGCTAGATCGCTTCGGGGTCAGTGGATGCTTTTGAGCAATAGAGGGTCGTCGCGAGCTTTGTTAAGTTGAAGTTTGGTCCAAAAGCTGTGAAGTCGATGCATTTGCAGCCTGGTTAAGTGTTTGACTCGTATAGGAAATATTTGATGTTGCTGGTCGCTGTGTTAGTCTGCAATGTGCTGATTGGCCTGTTCTGCTTAGGGGCAGCCTGGCAGCTTTGGCGGCTCAAACACCGTCTGGCAAGAGCCGCTAACACGCTGTCTTCCTTTGAGCGATCGGTGCGTCGGGTACTGCATTGCGCGCCAGAGGTTGTTGGTCGTGGGCATGCAGGTATTCATCAATTGCGTGAACAGTATCGGGGGCTGGAGACTCAGCTTCAACAGGCTCAACAGGCGTTAGCGTTGCTTAACTTAGGACAAGCACTCTGGCAGCAACGGTTTTTGCTCAGTAGGCGTCGATCGCGATCGACGCCCGCCGTCATGCCACCCCGCACTCGACGATCACTTTAACGATCAACGCTTCCAGAGCCCGTGAAGGCAGCGATTCAGCTTCTACAGGAAGCTTACGGAAGTAAGCCGCAATCATCTGGGTAATGTTGGGGTAGATTAGAAGGTGTTGGTCGAGCCAGTGCTGCTACGCCTTCATGAACATGAGTGTCTTGCTTCAGTTCTTCAAACACCTTTCAGAAGCCGTCGGCATCCGAGTAACAACGGGCTGTCTCCTGGCGCTTTACCCAGAAACACGCGAGTCATCGTTCAAAAAGGAAAGACCAGAATATGTCAAATAACCGCTCTGGAGCATTTCTGGGAGGGTTGCTGGTAGGAACGGCGATCGGAACCATCACGGGTATCCTCTTAGCACCGCGTGCTGGTCGTGAAACTCGCCAGTTTTTGAAAAAATCAGCTGATGCCTTGCCAGAACTGGCTGAAGATTTGTCTAGCAGCGTGCAACTGCAAGCCGATCGCCTGTCTGAGTCAGCGTTGCGCAATTGGGATGGTACGCTAGTGCGGCTGCGAGAAGCGATCGCGGCTGGGTTTGAAGCCAGCCAGGAACATCAGGCGTTGGAAACGGTTGATACTAACCATACGCCTGAACTTGACCCGCCGGTTCACGATAAATTGCTGTAGGCTGCTGTAGGCGAAACTGTGAGCAATCCGTTGTTCTGGCTAGTGTTGTCTTTGCTGTTTGTCACGGTCAGCTTGACGATTGTGCTGGTTGTGGCAATCCCGACGCTTAAAGAGCTTTCCCGTGCAGCTCGCAGTGCTGAGAAGCTGTTCGATACGCTTCGGCGAGAATTCCCACCGACTCTCCAGGCGATTCGGCTCACGGGGCTGGAGATTAGCGATTTAACCGATGATGTGAGTGAAGGGGTACAGAGTGCAGGGCAAGTTGTTAAACAAGTTGATCAAAGCTTGACGGGAGCGCGGCAACAGGCGCAACGGGTGCAATCCACCACTCGCAGTGTGGTGATTGGCTTTAAGGCAGCTTGGCGTACCTTTACCCGATCGCCAAAATCGGCTTCTCAGCGTCGTTCAGTTGAGCGCGGTTCTGCATCCCGACCGGATGAATTTGAAGGCTTGCTACGAGATAACGGGTGCTCTAACGATGGTTTATCAGGCAGCACACGTCTTAAAACTCGACGGTTAGAGGCTGAAGAAAGCTCAACCCCAACCCCAATCACTCGCAGGCCTGAGCCAACGTTGCGAGAACCCAGTCCGCCTACTACCCACGATCATTGGCAGTCTGATTCTCTCTCTAACAACGCTGAGCGGTTGCGATCGTCCTCTCGCCAGCCTGAAGCCCCTACTGATGGGCCGAATGTTTCCCAAACAGAACCGAAACCGCTGAATATTCACTCAGAAGACATTAGTAGCGACGAGTAGAGTTTGCAAAGGCAGAGAGCGAGACGCTATCAGTCAATCTCGTTTAGCTTTGCTCTAAAATCGCTAGGATGAAGCAGTCGCTGTCAATGATGCCTGCTCCTATCTATGTCTGAATCGATGCCAGTGGGGGTGCCCTCCCCCAGCCAATTTAGTCAAGAACTGGACGAAGCCATTTTAGGCTTTGAAGACATTCAGGCAGAGCTAAATTATCGGCAGGCGCAGAGCGCGCTGCATACCTTAGTCGAAAATCTGGATTTAACGCCGCAAGAACGACGCGGGTTAGAACCAGAAATCGGTGGGTTAGAAACGCTGCTGGATAAGCTCGATCGCCAGGTTGTTCACATTGCCGTCTTTGGGATGGTGGGACGGGGCAAGTCGTCGTTGCTGAATGCCTTGTTGGGCGATCGGGTTTTTGAGACAGGCCCCATTCATGGCGTCACGCGTGATTGCCAGACCGCTAGCTGGGACATTAAACGCGAGGCGATCGCGGGTAGCCATCGCCCCATTTTGCGTGTTGCTCTCCCCAGCGTCGGCGAATCCCACATCGAACTCATTGACACTCCTGGCATTGATGAAGTGCATGGTGAAGCGCGGGAAGCTTTAGCACGCCAAGTCGCCAAGCAAGCAGATCTCATTCTGTTTCTCATTGCTGGCGATATGACGAAAGTAGAATACCAGGCGTTATCAGAGCTTCGGAATGCCAGTAAGCCTATCCTGCTGGTGTTTAACAAGATTGATCAGTATCCGGATGCCGATCGTCTCGCCATTTATCACAAAATTCGAGATGAGCGCGTCAAGGAATTACTCTCACCCGATGAAATTGTGATGGCAGCCGCATCGCCGCTAGAAGCAAAGGCTGTGCGTCGTCCCGATGGCCGGGTTGCCGCAAAACTCAGCACAAGCGATCCCCAAATTGACGAACTCAAGCTGAAAATCTTGGAAATCCTGGCGCGAGAAGGCAAAGCGCTAGTGGCACTCAACACGATGCTCTTTGCCGGTGATGTGAATGAGCGTCTGGTTGAACGCAAAATGGTGCTCCGTAACCAGAATGCCGATCGCACCATCTGGAATGGGGTGATGACGAAGTCAGTGGCGATCGCCCTCAACCCCATCATGATAGTCGATGTTGTCAGCAGCGCGGTCATTGATGTCGCCCTGATCCTGACCCTCTCCAGGCTGTACGGCATCACCATGACACAACACGGTGCCGTCAGCCTGCTGCAAAAAATTGCCCTGGCAATGGGTGGTGTGACCGCAAGTGAACTGCTGGCAACCCTGGGACTCGGTTCCCTGAAGAGCCTCTTGGGTTTGGCAACCCCCGCAACGGGTGGTGTCTCGCTCGGTGCTTATGTGTCTGTAGCTCTGACTCAAGCGGGAGTGGCAGGAGTCTCAACCTATGCGATCGGGCAAATCACCAAAGCCTATCTCGCCAACGGTGCCTCCTGGGGCGATGATGGTCCCAAAGCCGTCGTTACCCGCATTCTTGCCTCCCTCGACGAAACCTCTATTCTCAACCGCATCAAAGACGAACTCCGCGCCAAACTCGACTTGAATCGACGCAAAAATAAACGTCAGCGTGCTGTAAATGAATAATTGCTGACGCTGATGCATGGTTGATTCGCTCAAGGGACGTGATAGGCAGTAATTGCCGTTGTTTCGTCAGGACTATAAATGGCTTCAATTCGCCTGAACGTTGAATGGCTCCACCACGTTTTGATGCGCTTTCCCTTTGCTGGGGCTTTGCCAATCTTGGTATAGCCTGCATTGATCAGAAGCGCATCAAACTCTTGGGCTGGTAAAGTTTTAGCTGCAATTTGCGAAATCCCGTCAAGCTTATGCTTGTTAAGGGTCATAGCTACCTTGATAGGTGCTGTAAATGCGGTAGCCAGGTAACACGAGGGCGATACCGACTGGATGATGAATGGTCCCTGGATAGGTTTCTTCCGGCAAACTACCCCCCAAGCGGATTTTGAGCGGTCCTAACCAAAGGTAGAAGCCCGGAATTAACGCATCCAGGCTGTAGGCGATCGCTCTTAGATCAAGGTCAGCGTGCTTGGACTCAGCAACGGTTGGCTGACACACAGGCTTTTTGTCATGATCAGGAATACGCACTAACCTAACTCCCTGTAAACCTCATTCAAGAGAAAAAACTTTAGCCAGATTGCTCTAATGCCTGACTGCCTTTCATCCTAGCGAAAAGAGTGATTAAGCGATCGCCATACCACTGTCACAAACTCAAATAAATTAGAGTGCAATTTTAGCGATGAGGTTAAGTTGGTGATCAGAACTGACTGAAGATTGCACCCGCGATCGCACCGATTATTCCACCTGCCCGAAAAAGAAGTGGCAGTTCATACAAAAGAATTTCTAAAAAAGATTGGCATGGCAATAGAAGCACATTCCATCTTGGCAATTTAGCTTTGTCACGATATAAATTTTCTAACTGGAGAAAGCTGAAGAACTCTGAGCTTGTTTCATGCACAGTCCTTAAACAAACGAGTGTAACCGTTCCTGCTAGTGCCCCGATTAGGATACCAATTAAAACTCTGCCCCGATCGGTAGCCGTAATCACTTCTAGATAGTAAGTTCCAACCGTTGCAGCGACGATCGCACCCCCAATCGCTCCGATTCCGCCGCCCAAAACTGGAGCGATCGAGATGCCATAAAATCGTTCTGAGTCATCCGCGTTTTCTACAGCCCAATATAAGCTGAGCGCCACAAACAGCAGCAAAGTCCCGACTGATGCTCCAACCACTGCTCCGATCACAAACTTAGCCCAAGCGTTTGCCTCTGAAATCGCTTTCAAACACCAAATGACAGTAAAAGCTACAGCAACCAGAGTCGCTAGCAGTAAGACAAGGTATATCGTCGCGGCTAACATCCAGCCGATTAAAGGCTGTGCAGCCAATGATTCAAAGTAAGGATGCACATTCTTAGTAAAAGACTGCAATTCCTGTGGATCAACGTTGTCTCCGATTTTTGCCATCAGTTGCCTGGTACATTTCTTTCTTGTGCTCGACCTCAATCACCGTATGGACATTGCCACGCGGTAAGAAATCGCCTTTGATTTTCACCTCCAGGGGATCGCAGGTGGCAACGAAATCATCCAGGATTTGGTTGACGGATTCTTCGTGGGAGATGTAGCGATCGCGGTAGCTATTGATATACAGCTTGATGGCTTTCAGTTCCACGACCCGTTGGTTGGGCACATAGGAGAGATAAATGGTCGCAAAGTCTGGGTAGCCGGAAAAGGGGCACTTGCAGGTAAACTCTGGCAGCGTGATGTGAATGTCGTAACGCCGTCCTGGTCGGGGATTGGGGAACGTGATGAGTTGGCCTTCGGCAATATGACGCTCACCATACTTGAGCTCAGAAGCTTCATCCGAGAGACTAGATTCAGGTGACGAAAATTGCTGCGTTTCGGGATGGCTCATGGTCATGCGTAAAGTAATGGGCAGATTTTCGAGAAGTTCTTGACGAATTTTGCTTCGATTCTTCTAATTGCGGCTATTCTGAGCGTAGTTTATCGACTCTAGCGTTCCGACGTAGACCTATGACATCTAGAATAAACGCCAAACAGCCTCCGCGAAAGGCTCAAGCATCCAGTGTGCCAAAAGCACCCATTAACCCTCAGGCTCCGTCAGTGCCTATTTCACTGTATCGAGAAGTTGCCACTGAACTCAAGGCCGCACAGGCAAAAATGGAGTCACTCACCGTTCAAAACCAGCAGTTGTCTCAACAGAATCAGCAGTTGCGGGTCGAAATTGAGCGAGTGGTGCAGTCTGCTTTACAGCTTCGACAGACGGCTGATGCCCATTTGCCTGCAAATCAGTTACCTGCACATCAAGCATCCGTTTCGCCTTCAGCCTTGCAGGGGTTAGAGCTGCACTTTCAGCCGCCTGCTGCGCCAACGAATGCGTCTAATGCCGTTACGCCAGAGGCACTGGAAACCGGAGCAACCGCCCCTCGATCGCTCTTTACAGAACAGGAAGGCAAACTCCGTCAGGCAGCTTCTAAAGAGCGGAATGCCGAAATGGGTGGTTGGTGGTTGGCGATCGTCATCTGCTTCATTATTGTGACGGCTTTTGGGACAGGCTTTTTTATCGTACGCCCACTCTTGCCTTCGCGCTGAAACCTTGGTATGACGGTCGATCGACTGTCTTCTAGCCAGTCGCTCCCATCCTGCTTTTGCCAAAGCATCGCAACACGTTACGAAAAATTGTATCTTTGTCTACAAAACGGACGCTTTTGACGGTGATAAAAAGTGTCTTGCTGGACAATTGACCGCGTCGATAAAACAAGGAGTGTGGGAATTGAAAAAGGTTGAAGCAATTATTCGTCCTTTCAAGCTTGATGAAGTCAAAATCGCTTTAGTCAACGCTGGCATTGTGGGTATGACCGTTTCCGAGGTCAGAGGCTTTGGGCGACAGAAAGGGCAAACGGAGCGCTATCGTGGCTCTGAGTACACGGTTGAGTTTTTGCAAAAGCTGAAAGTGGAGATCGTGGTTGAAGATGACCAGATTGATATGGTAGTCGAAAAAATTATTGTCGCTGCCCGCACAGGTGAAATTGGGGACGGCAAAATCTTTATTACCCCAGTCGATCAAATCATTCGTATTCGTACAGGAGAGAAGAACTTGGAAGCGATCTAGTGTTCGCTAGCAAAGTCTTCAAGCTGCTAGCAGCCTGAGCATGCTTGGGCTGCTAAATTCTATGGGAGCGTGTTTGGAGGTCGTTTGCTGCTTCCAAAAGTGGGGTAAGAGCGGATACCTGCTTTCAAAATGCTTATACTACTTGCTCTCAGGCATGGCAGTGATTAACAAGCCCTCAGTAGCCGCTTTAATATACGCGATCGCTTTAGGCATGATGGCTAGAACGATCTGATTGATGACTTGCCTTTCTACTGCTGTCCATTGCCTTGGACGCTCAAACAGGCAAGGTTGCAAAACGCCCCAAAGCTGGTTGTGCTGGCACAGGTGAGCATGAATTAAAGCCCGATGCCCAAAGCTTCGACGCTCGAACACTTGACTTAAAACGTCCGGGCTGGCGGTTTCAACATCCTCAACAAAGATCGATGGATCTGTTCGTAAAGCGGCGGCAAACATCGGATCTTCATCCGGTAGGGAAACTGGCTCTCGCTTCCAGGCTTTGTCGTAGATGATAGGGATAGCGGCATGGCGTATCCAGTAAAAGGGGACTCTGCCTAAGCACGTGGCTGGATCGCGCAGGTAAAGAAAGCAGCGATCGCAGTCTAAGAACTCTCCTATGGCTGGCATGAGAGCTTTAAAGAGTGCTTCAGGCGTTGGTGAAGTCGTAAGAATTTGGGTAATTACTGGCGGAACGAAATCGGTCATCAGTCTGTGTTTCAAATGTGTGGACAATTTCCTGAAGGACTTAACATGCAGTGCCCCTACAGAATGGGGATTTGTACACTATCAAGGCCCATGTCTAGCAATCAACTCAACGGGTTTTCCTGCATCGTTTCAGAGGCTTCTTTCACAAACGCCCATTCCAGGAGCTTACGTGGGGAGTGTTTTAACGCCTCTACCAGGCTTTCGTTGTCGTCAAAGGTGACTTGTGACAGCGATGTGGCTTCGACGTTGACTGTAAAGCGATCGTCCTCAAAGCACCAGGGCGTAACCGTAATGAGTCCGCTATTGTGTCGAATCACGTCATAGCGCTTGCCATCAGGCCCTTTGCTGATTTCTAGCGCTCGTTCGTCCATTGGGAGCTTGTGTTGACACAGAATGAGCGAGAGGCGATCGCACCACTGCATAAAGGCATAGGCACTGGTCGCTTCGTCTTCGGATGCCTCCACTTCTTTGCGCCATCGCTTTTGACTATCTGCTTGTTCGTCCAAGAACGCATCGGCTTCGGTAGAGGTACCGCGCTTGCTGGCATTGAGATGCGTCTGGTGCATTGAATTGAGCAGTGCGACCCAGTGACTCCGATACAGTGCGCGTTCAATGTGTTCCCGTAGCGGTTCATAGTCATCGCCCTCCTCCATGAGAAAATCTTTTGGCGTACCTGCTTCGGTCAGGTGATTGCCTTCCCACTCTTTTTCTAAATCATCGTGGTGTGAGATGGCAGCGATCGTTTCATAGAGTCGAGGGGGCGCATCTTTCCGTCGCCAGTGTCCAGCAATTTGTGCGGCAAGTAAGGCATGGGCACGGTGGTAAATCACCAGCCAACCATTCTGGGTCGGATGAACAATCATAGTAAACGTCTTCTCACTGAACGTCGCAAAAGTATGAATGGCTAAGAAGGCAATACGGCTCAGTCAAGCAACAAAAAATCTCCGCGACAGGATCTGTCTGTGCAGGACGCTGTTTGGTCTAATCAGCAAATTTTGGGATGTCGCTTGCAGCTTGCTGAAACTCAACTGAGCGATCGCGGGAGCGTAGGCTGTTGATCAGGTCACAAAGCCACCAGCAATCGATCGAACAATTAATAAAAGGGTGACTGTTCACTATGAACAAAAGTAGCTAATCGTTCAACTTATGCACTCTATCCGACGGCTGAATCGCTGTTTGAGCCGTGCTGATGCTTGCACCAAGCTGGAAAAGCAGCATAGCGGAAGATTCTAAAGCACTGAGAAAATGAAGCCTATCAAGAGCCAGTTCAGTATGAACCGAATGATTATCATCACAAAGACTCCGAGAGCAACAGAGCCATAGCCTGAGGCCCAATCAACACGAAGATCTTTGACCCATATTTGAGTTAGACCCAGTGCTAAACAGGTCAAAGGCACTCCACCAAACAAATGTAGATGTGCGCCCGATAGCACGATCAATAGCGTATCGAGTGTGCCTAGAATTGATGCTGTCTGAAATAGCCCTCGGAACGTGTAGATCTGGAAGCCGAAGTTGAAGGCTGAAGCGGCAAATAGCCCGATCGCCGTGAAGAGTGTGCCGCCGCCCAACATGATAAGGATCTGGTAGACCTTGAGCGATCGCTGCATAGGCTCCCATTCTTGCTTACCTTTATACGGCTCTTCGGGCCAGCCATTCGGTAAGACGACATGTTTGACCAGTCGGATTCGATCGTCTTGATTTGTGAACAAGCACGCCGATCGAAAGACGGTTTCTTCAGCCGTTGGACTGGCCTGCGGCATTTTTACGTTTCTTTGAGGAACCGTTTTTAGTTGCGCCTCGACCATCATGACTCCCGGCGAGATCGGCTCTTTGCGGATTGAGGAATCGTAACGCTCTTTTTGCCGATTGAGGTTTCGCGGTACCTTTGCACCGACGGCGTTGACACAGATCTCCACACCCCTTTCTTCCATTTCAGGCGTAAAGGGGGTTGCAGACTCTTTCAGGTCGTGCAGAGTTTGTTCTCCAACCAGTTGCACCGCAAGCTGACAATAGGCTGGTGCGCCCGCTGCATCCTGGCAGACTTCTGTTGCGGCAGGTGGCTTGGCGAGTAGCTTGATGGCTCCAATGAGCAGCACCACAAACAGCGCGACCAACCCAATCATCACGAATTTGGACTTGTTGGTTTGGCTGGGGGATTGAGCAGTTGAGTTAATTGGTGAGGGTTGAGCAGGTCGAGAGTGGGGAGATTGATACAGCGACGCAGTACTCTCGGTTGCGTGCGGTTCTGGGGTGTCATTTGTAGTCGCTTCGGTTGGTGCTGGCTCCTTTGGCAGCGTGAATTCTTTGATCTTGTAAGGACTACTGCTTTTCGTTTTTTGCTTATACAGTTGAATGAGATCAATGTCAGACAAGTTGAGCGGTAGCAGCAGGTTTTGCACCGTTTTGGCAAACGTATCTCCTTCCAGAATTTGGTCAGTTTTAGCCGTGAGTTTGAGGGTGCGATCGCTCTGGGCTACCTCAAACACCAGGGCTTCGGTTCCCATTGTCTGATTGAGGTGTGCAGTAATGGCATCGAGATCGGTGGCGGAAGGGGCTGTTGGCGCGATCGCTGGATGGCCTTCCTGGTTATGGCTTTCCTGGTTAACGGTCGAGCTGTCTTCTGCTAACGCTGAATCGTCTACCCCCGCCTCAGGCGCTGGTTTAGCGGGTTCTGTCGGTTGAGGTGCTGAACTCGCGATCGTATCTGCCGCCGCGATTGCAAAGGTTTCGCTCCAGGTGGATGTGTTCGTTCCTTTTAACCGCCCAACAACACCCAGGGTATGCAGTCCGGGAATTTGCAGCGCTGCAATGCCTTTGCGGATATAGGGTGCCAGAACCGTCTGATCGGGAATCGGTTGCCCCTCTAGCAGCACGCGCAGATGCCCCTTCTGATAGGCAACTTTGACTGCAATGCCTTTGGGTTGCAAAGCGCGATTCATTAAAGCGGCGATCGCGGTTAAGTCTCCCTGCTTGGCAAGAGCCGTCAGGTTAGGCGGTTGGGAAGTCATACACAGGTGATCAGCAAGAGCGAAAATTTGCTGTTAAGATACCCACTTCTACAAGCAAAATCGCTCTGATAAGGAATTTTTCTACGAACTTATGGCGACGTACTCAGCGTTTGAATGGTCAGCATTTGAGGCGGCGTTGCATCGGGTGGGTAGAGAAAATCAACGTGTACTAAGCGTCGATCGCCTGGGGGCATGGTAAGCGTTGCCAACGGTTCGCCCAGTTGCCCCCGACGCTGTACTAGATGCCAGTACTGAGTGCGAGGTAAGCCGCGATCGTCGTTGTAGCGAATGCGAACGGTGCCTCGAAAGAATACGCTGGTATAGGGCGGTTGCCGGAACCGCAGCCCTGCTTTAGTTAACGTATCTTCCTTCAGTGGCGTTTGAAGTAACACCTGCACGGTTTGCGGTGCGTCTGTGTTGTTGATGAGGGGAAAGGTGAGATCATACTCAATGCCGTAGTTGCCATGAGCCTGATACGCTGTACCTGGATAACGGCTCAGCAGCGTGGCGCTCTGGTTTTGCCCGGTGCCCATTTTGCCTGCTAAAAGCGTGCTTAAGCCGTAGGAGTAGGCTTGCCCCCGCTGTGGAATCGCTAACAAGCGGCTGTCTGGATCGGTAACCTGTGTGCGCCATTGGGAACCTTGCGCCACGGCTGCCACACGACCGTAGATTTCTGACCCGGTAGGACGATCGGGCGGACTAGGCGCTGCTTCACGAGGGCCAGCAAAATCACCTGTTTTCAGCAGGGCTTCCCATTCTTCTAAAGTGGGGGCACGTTCGCTCCCATCAGGACTCTCTTTGGCAAACATGGCTAGATTTGCCATATAAACGGCACCGCTGCTATAAAGCCGTGCCAGCGTCGATCGCCCATTCAAGGGTGGCTTTAAAGTGCGGACAGGAATAGGCAGATTCATCAGCATTCGGCTCTGCCTAGGAGGAATGACCAGTCGATCGACCCATCCGGCCTGTCGTTTGCCTCGCAGCACGTCATTCATCGCCCGATCGCCTGGCCCTGAGTAAACCGTGCCTAATGCATTATCAAGGTGATCGGGAAGCGCAATGAATTCGGCATCGGGCTGGCTAAGGTAGCTGGCGGCTTGCAGCACATCAACCGTTACAGGCTCATCGCCGGGGTTGTAGACAATCACGCCCAGGTAGAGCGATCGCAAATCGTCAGGGGTTTCGATCGCCCGTGCAATGTGATGCGAAAACAGGTCAAACCGTCCACGAAAGGAAAAATCGAGATGTGCTCCTGGCACCCGCTTCCCGTGGGGCGGAAAGGTTGAGAGCAAAATGCCCTCAGTTTTCACCACCTCCGGGTTATTGCTGTTAAAAACGGGCACCTGATCAAGCTCACCCGGCAACGGACGTGTCTGTTGCGGGATGACAATTTCCTGCGGTGCAGCGGGAGTCATGGGCACGGCTTGAGCAAGCAACATACTGACAAGCAACGAAAGCATAAACGGTCTGAACCTGGCGACTGACCGTTATTCAGTCTACGGCGAGTTGTTGCCCTTGAAGCACTCCATTTCTTTGTTTTCACAAATTAGTGTCTGCGGCGATCGCAGTAGGAATGGCGCTAAAAACGGTTCTTAAAGTTTTGCGGCCCCTGATAACCCGATTGGGTGGCTAACTCTTGTAAGGTTTCTTGCCCAGAGTAAAACTTACCGTTGATCTCCCAGGTGGGGAAGCCAAACGGTTTCCCGGTTTCTTTTTCGACCTTAACCGCAGTCTCCTGACACACAGCAGTCTGCGAATCCTTCCCATCAGGAGCGCACTCGACAAACGGTAGATCCTTTAGTGCTTCAGTGCCAAAGATTTTCTTCTGCTCGTAGCAATGAGGGCACCAGTAGGCGCTATACATCTTTGCGCCAATCTTCTTCAAATGGCGTGCAAGCTGGATCTCTGCGTCACCAGACGTATCTTGCACCGTAAAAAAGACCTGACCGCTACCAGAGGTGATGTTGTACGCACCTGCAACTGCTTTACCAACAGGAGCATAGAGCGCCAGCGTACCGACCAGCGTAACCATCCCAACAATGATGCCCGTGAAAAAGAGTTGTCCAATATCGTCCCAAGCGCGACCCAGAAGCGTAAGTACAAAAAGAGTTGTAGCAAAAATCGCTGATGCCACACAGTAATAGCAGATGCCCTGAGCGCCATATGGGATGACAAACTTGGTGAACATGATGCTCATGAGGTAGCCGCTGAAGACCAGCATCGCCGTTGATCCGATAAACAGCAGCAGCCACGTCCAATTTTCCAGGTTCGATCGGAGTTCCTTCTGTTGGTCGCTTGGAACTGCCAGGGGGGCAAGGGCAAAAACCGCCATGCCGATGTAAGCCAACAACCCAAACAACGCCAGTGGTAAACCAAAGACAGTGGCATAGGCACTGGAAAGCACCTGCTCACAGCCTCCACTGGGACAAGCCGTAGCGCCATTCGTCAGCTTGGTAATGGTCAGGTAAGCGGTATTGAGAATACCGAGAATGGCAACTCCACCGATGAGCGGACGCGACCAGCGCTGAATCCAGGGAGCGGTGCGACGACGATTGGCAAGACTCTTAGACATAAGACATCCTCAAAACCCAGCAGTTCTCCTGGACGTAGCAGCAGTACCCTACCATTTTGCCCCATGAGACTTCCGATCGTATAGCAATTCTGGGGAAGCGGAGGGAGCAGGGGAAGCAGGAGAGCCAGGGAAGCAGATCAAACTTTAGCCTTTAGCCTTCATCCCTTATCCCTCATAGTGGCGTGGCGTGTAGACCCAAACCCCACCATCTGATCGCTCTATCATGCGTGTTTTGCTAGAACCAATGAGCAATACCGTTCGCATATCGGCATCGGTTGAGGCTAGTTCTGCAAGGGGTTTGACGTGGACTGATTGACCCGATCGCCCAAGATTGCGAGCCAGAACCACAGGCGTTTCGGGCGATCGCCATTGCATCAAAATTTCTTTTGCCTTGTCCAGTTGCCACGTTCGCTGTTTGGAAACAGGATTATAGAACGTGATCGCAAAATCAGCTTGAGCGGCGAAAGCAATGCGTTGCTCAATCACTGACCAGGGTTTGAGAATGTCGGAAAGGGAAATGGCACAGAAGTCATGACCCAGGGGAGCGCCGATCGCGGCGGCGGCGGCTTGCATCGCGGAAATTCCAGGTGCAACATGAATGTCAATCGTTTCCCAGGTGGGGTTGGCTTCACGATCGATCACTTCAAATACGGCACTTGCCATCGCATAAATACCCGGATCGCCCGAAGAGACGACTGCGACCGATCGACCTTCGGCGGCAAGATCCAGCGCTTGACGGGCCCGATCGAGTTCTACCCGATTATCCGATTCGTGCCGTTTTCCTTGAGCAAAGGTGCCCACTAAATCTAAGTAGGTTTTGTAACCGACTAAATCTGTGGCGGCTTGCAGAATGGCTTTGGTTTCTGGTGACATCCACTCAGCGGCTCCGGGGCCTGTTCCCACGATCGCCAACTTGCCTCGCACTGAAACAGGTTGATAGATCAGATGGGTGGCGCTACCCGTGCTAGCGTGATCGGTTACTTCGATCGTGTGTGTACTCTCTGGACGAAAAGGAAGATTGCTTTCACTCAACCAGGGCGCATCACCGATGAGCGTTACGGTGGCTCCAGCAATGAGATCAGACGTAAAGGCTTTGGCATGGTTGGGATTGATGAGCCGATAGCCAGATGGTGGGGCTTCCAAGACCACGTTGAAGCGGAGTTGTCCGGTAGCGGTGATGGCGGCTCTGGTTTTCAGCGCATGGGCGATCGCGGTTGCCAATTCATTCGCACCTGTTAAGCCACCCAAAAGCGGCACGACAGCGCTTCCATCTTCTGCAACGGCAATGACAGGAGGTTCGGCTCGTTTGTCGGTGAGTAGGGAAGCCAGCGATCGGATCAGGATTCCTGCTGCACAAATGCCAATAAGCGGCGTGCCGTTGCTAAAGAGTTCTCGTACTGTGTCGCCAAATTTGGTGTAGGACACATCGACCGTTTGCGTGCGCTCGGCTAATCCATAAATCGTAGTGATGGGTAGGGCTGTTTGGATTTGCCGCGCGATCGCCGTGCTGCTCTCGCTGAGAATGATGACAACGGGTGGCTTCATTGCGGTCGATCGTTGGCTTGCGTCGTTTTGCTCCGGAGCGCTTCAAGTTGCTGGACAAACGCTTGATGCTCTGCGGTTTCAATGCCTGTTTGCAAGACGGCTAAGACCGATCGCATGTCGCCCTGCAACATCGCTGCCACGTTTAACCACAAGCCTGGAAACACCTGACTGTGAATGATACCCTCGTCATCGGGCGCTAACGAAACGTAATCGCCATCCTGTCGCTGAAACCAATCAATCTTCTGGTCAAACACCTGCCAAACGATGTATTCCTGCACGCCATTTCGCCGATAAGCACGTTTTTTATCGCTCAGGTCAATGGCGGCACTACTCGCAGCAACCTCTACAACTAGTTCAGTTGCGCCTTCTAGGTAACCATCCTCACTCAATGATGAGCATCCACCACTTTCCTGGCTGATCAACAACACGCCATCTGGTTGCGGCTCATTGTCGATATCCAAACGCATCGTTGGCTCAATGCCCATTTGAACGTAAGGTGTAGCAGCCTGATAAACACCCAACCAGGTAATTAATCGTCCGTGTGGTTCAGCATGAGGTCTAAAACGTAACGGCGATGCCATATAGACGACTCCTTCAACGAGTTCGGCTTTTCTCACTTCGGGCATGGCGTTATAGCGACGCTCAAATTCAGGGCGGGTCAAGCGATCACCATTCTCCAGCGGTGGTAACGCCAGTCCTTTTAACTGAGAAGCAGCCGTTTGAGGGAGAGAAGAAGTCATAGCAACAGTCCCATTTGGGGGGCAGAAGTGATTCTATTATCGGCAATTTCACTGTGGTCGCGTCTCGCTGGGAATGAGAATGAGCGCCCAGTAAGGAACGTCAACCGGATTCATGGCAGCGATCGGGCGAATTTGCTGGTTTGGCATGGTGGCACGTTCAATGTACAGCGCTCGTGAGAGCAAACCCAGTTCATCCAAAATGATGCGAACTTTGGCGAAGTGTCTACCCAGTTTGATAATGATGGCCGCGTCCGCAACAGCGAGGCGATCGCGCAAGGTTGCTTCATCCAGCGTGGCAGGCATGATGCTTAGCACATCATTGCGGTAGGTAAGAGGTGCACCCAGCATAGCCGCACTGGCAAAGGTTGAAGAAATCCCCGGCACCACCTCAGTTTCAAAGCGTCCAGCAAGACGATTGAAGATGTACATAAACGAGCCGTACAGCATGGGATCACCTTCACATAACACGGCCACATCCCGTCCGGCGGTCAGGTGTTGGGCAATGGCTTCAGCGCCAGTGTCATAGTACGGCTGCGACGATCGCTCCACGCTAAACGGAAGCGGCATGGGCACTTCAATTTGCTCTGGGCGAATAAAGTCAGCCACGATCGCCCGTGCCAGCACCTTGCCACTTTCCATCATGGGATAGGCAATGACAGGCACCGAGGTCAAAATGCGATGAGCCTTGAGCGTCAAAAGTTCTGGGTCGCCAGGGCCAATGCCTAAGCCGTAGAGTTTGCCGAGGGGTGGGAGAGTGGGGAGTCGGGAGTCGGGAGTTGGGGAAGAGAGTTTTGAGTTTTGAGTTTTGAGTTTTGAATTTTGAGTTACCTCCTCTGCCTCCCCTGCTCCCCTTGCTGCTTCTGCTGCCTCAACTTTCTCAACTTCCCCTGCTCTCTCTGCTCCCCTTACTCCCCCTGCTCCCTCTGCCTTCTGCCCTCTGCCCTCTGCCCTCTGCCTTTCCGCTGTCATAATTCATTCTCCTTTGCTAACGCATTCACGGCTGCGGCTGCCATTGCACTCCCACCCCGACGACCCTGAAGGGTCAAAAAAGGAACGTCTCTGCTGTCTTTTGCAAGAGCGGCTTTGGATTCGGCGGCACCCACAAAGCCAACGGGAAAGCCCAAGATCAGTGCGGGTTTGGATGCGCCTTCATCCAACAATTCCAACAAACGAAAGAGCGCGGTGGGGGCGTTGCCGATCGCCACGATCGCCCCTGCCAAGTGGGGTTTCCACAGTTCCAACGCTGCCGCTGATCGCGTGTTTTGGATTTGTTGAGCGATCGTGGTCACTTGTGGGTCATTCAACGTACAAAGCACCACATTGTTGGCAGGCAAGCGTTTACGAGTAACCCCGTTTGCCACCATTTGAGCGTCACAGAGAATGGGTGCACCGTTGCGTAATGCCGATCGTCCAGCCTCCGCTGCGTTCAGGGAAAACGCTAAATCCTGCACAATATCCGTCATGCCACAGGAATGGATCAGCCTCACGGCCACAGTTTCTAGTGCCGCAGGTAGGTGTGACAAATTTGCCTCTGCTCGAATGATGGCAAACGAGTGCTGATAAATTTCGTTGCCATCTCGAATGTAGTCAATCATGCTCATGTTTCGTTGTAATGATTAGCATTTCATTCCCACCTTTTTGTAATTCGTAAGGCACTGTTTTGATGGCTAACCGATAGCCTTCGGTCAAGGTTTCTATGACTGGATCAAGGTGGGGCGATCGCTCACGCATCAGCGTCAAGAGCGGAAAAATTCGCACTTCCTGGCTGACTCTAAGCATCTCTCGAATTGAATCTAGATGAAATTGATAGTCGAGTTGTTCCGAATAAAGGAATAAGAAATGAGAACACAACGCAAGCTCAAAGGCTCGATCGAGAAACGCCAGTTTGGGCAATGCGTCAATTAAGTACCGTCCTTCTGCTTTGCCAGTCTCATAGTCACTCAAAAAAGTATAAATGGCCTGAACGCGATTTTTGCGTAGGTTGTCAGGCGACTGGTGATATGTCCAAACCCAGTCATTTGGAGAAGCTTTTACCTGATGAATAATGTCATCGATAACAGCATTAAAACGAGACAAAATTTCAGCAACACCAAACTGGTAGACAGGGTCAATAGAGGTCACGGTATACCCTAATTTTGTTGCCCCCGCGTTAAAGCTAGCAGGCCCATCACCTACGCCAAGAATGCGTTTGCTTAAATCAGCATCCGTCAGGTTAAACATTCTGATGTATTCATCCAGCGATCGACCAAAGGGTACGATCGTCTCTAGTTTCATTGCCATAGCTGCCTCGCTTAAGATACCACTTGAGCAATGTTAAATAATTGCTTTAGTTCCGCGATCTCGTGGCGATTCACAAAGGCTCTAAAGGTTTCATTTGGATGAAATCGTTTTGCTTGATAGGTGCGAATTATTTGCTCAATGACAGTAGGCAACTGCGTAAAAGTACAGGTTTTATCGAGCGATCGACCAAATTTTGAGCCATCATCTCCAACATAAATCTGATAGGTTGCCTCACCTTCTTGTGCAATACCCAGTAAGGCTATATCGCTAGTGTGATGCTGAGCGCAAGACTTTTCACAACCGCTGAAATGAATGTTAATTGAACGATCGAGCGTTAAATGTTCTGCCAAATGATTTGCCAAAGTTAGCGCATTTTCTTGGGTGTCAGTAGCCGATGCTTTACAGCCTGAAAGCCCCGAACAAGCTACGATCGCGCTATGAGGATGAGTTGCAGAAACATACAATCCAAGCTGTTCAATTTCTGCCTGTACGGCGGCAACTTTTGGCGTTGGGATATCAGTCAGCAGCAAGTTTTGCCAGGGCGTTAAACGAAGAATACCATTGCTATAACGTGCTGCAAGTGTTGTTAATTCACGCCATTGCTGCGTCTCCAAACGACCCAGTGGAAGCACTACACCCATGTAGGAAAAGCCCGCTTGACGTTGGGAATGAACCCCTAAATGTTGATAGTGATTGAGCAGCAAGGTATTAGCAGGCGATTCACTTCTTTGCCAAGAAAACGGAAGACGATCGACAACTTGTTGCAGAAATAGCTCTACACCCCAATCATGCAAAAGGTCTCGTAAGCGTGGTTTACGCTGTTTTTCTATCTTCAGCACTTGCTCTGTGTAATCGCAGTAAATCTCTGCTATTGCTGATAATAACGGCAAACTTTCTTGCGGTTTAACCAGCACACCAACATCACAAGGCGCGTCCCCACGATCGCCCAAATTCAAATGAAGGCGGAACAAAATTTCGTGGTCGATCGCTTCTGCCACCAAACTGATGTCGTTCGGACGATCGCGGACTGAAACCGCTTCACCACCGTCAAAGCACACGCTAAACTTTGGTGACAGCACCGCAAAATCGGGACGAGTGGTTAAATACTCATTCCAGGCCGCAATCAAAGGGCGGGTATCTAACAACTGCTGGCGATCGATACCTGCGGTGGGGCTACCCATAATATTGCGAAGGGCATCCACCGCCGCGATCGGAGACGCTAAGCCTACTGCTTGTAGATGTTCTAGCGCTTCGATCGACACATCAGCTTGAAGCCCACGGATTTGGATATTGGCGCGATTCGTAACTTCAACAAAACCACTATCCGCATCATCAGCAAGAGCCGCGATCGCCTCGCACTGGGCCACGTTCAGCAAACCGCCCGGTATTCTCAGGCGAACCAGTAGCCCATCTTGCGCGATCGATGGAACAAACAAACCAGGACAGATTGCCGATTTTGAGAGGGCAACGTTTGAAGACAAACCCTTACTCCTTCCCCGTGCGACGCAGGGAGTAGACAACGGTATCCCACAGATACCACCTAGTCGGCATTCTGACTTGAAAAGGCTAAAGGCTAAAGGCTAAAAACTAAAGGTAAAACTTATCCTTTAGCGTTGATCCTTCATCCTTTACTTCGTCCTTTCGCTTCACAGTTGCGGCACAGTACCGGAATCACACCGGACTTTCCCGACTCCAGGCTTTCGTAACTTAGCATGAGAAAGCAGGCAAGACGTGAGATGCCAATTTTTGTAATGAGCGGTCAGCGATCAGCAGGAGTGGAGAGTTTTGAGTTTTGAGTTAATTCTGACTCCTGACTCCTGACTTCTAACTCCTGTCCCCTGTCCCCTGCCCCCTCTGCTTCCTCTACCCCTCCACCTTCTGACCGCTAGTTATCTCGTAGATGATTGATGTATATGACTCAGAAGTGGCTTGCGATCATAGGCATTGGCGAAGATGGATTAGCTGGACTCAGCCCGATCGCCCGTTCTCTCATTAACCAAGCTGAAGTCTTGGTAGGTGGCGATCGCCATCTTGCCATGCTGCCAGAGGACGATCGCGAACGTGTGGTTTGGACATCGCCCATCCACCACTCGGTTGAAGAAATTCTGCATCGTCAGGGGCAAGCGGTTTGTGTGCTGGCAAGCGGTGACCCTCTTTGTTACGGCATCGGCGTCACGCTACTGCGCCATATTCCGATCGCCGAAATGACCATTGTTCCAGCACCCTCAACGTTTAGCCTCGCCTGTGCCCAGCTTGGTTGGTCGCTCACGGAGGTCGAAACGGTTAGCCTGTGCGGTCGATCGCCTGCCCTGCTGCATCCCTATCTCTACCCCAAGGCCAAACTTTTAATTTTGAGCGAAGGGAAACAAACGCCCGCGATCGTGGCTGCATTATTGACTCAATGTGGCTTTGGCAACAGCGCAATGACTGTTTTAGAACGAATGGGTAGCAAATACGAACGGCACATTACAAGCCTTGCTGCAACATGGCAGGAAATGGCTTTAGCGGATCTCAACGCGATCGCGGTTGAATGCGTCCCCGATCCAGGCATCCCACTGCTGCCACGAACACCAGGACTGCCAGATAATGCTTATCACCATGATGGACAACTAACCAAGCGCGAAGTACGAGCCATCACCCTATCGGCACTAGCTCCGACACCAGGAGAACTGCTGTGGGACGTGGGCGCAGGCTGTGGGTCGATCGCCATCGAATGGATGCGGAGCCATCCCCGCTGCCGCGCGATCGCGATTGAGAAAGCCAGAACCCAGTATATTGCCGATAACGCGACTGCCCTTGGTACCCCGGGATTGCACATCGTTGATGGCAAAGCGCCCGATGCGCTCAACAATTTACCCAGTCCCAATGCGATCTTCATTGGTGGTGGTGTGACAACAGCAGGGTTGCTGGAGAGTTGCTGGACTGCATTGAAACCGGGTGGACGGCTCGTTGCTAATGTCGTCACGATCGAGGGAGAACGCCTGCTTTTTCAGTGGTATGACAAGGTGGGCGGAACCTTCACCCGCATTGCCATTCAACGGGCAGAACCTGTTGGACGGTTTTTAGGCTGGCGATCGCTCGCACCCGTCACGCAGTGGACAGTGGTAAAGTTAGAGTGAAGATATCGTTGCGTTTTGTTAAGAACTTATCGTTATGACCACCACCAAGCCCCAATCGCTCTACGACTTTACTGCCACCAGCCTTGAAGGCAAACCCATCAATTTGAGTACCTATCGAGACAAGGTGCTGTTGATTGTGAATACCGCTAGCCAGTGCGGCTTTACGCCTCAGTACAAGGGGCTTCAGTCGCTTTACGATCGGTACGCTAGTCAGAGCTTTGAGGTTCTAGGCTTTCCTTGTAACCAGTTTGGGCAGCAAGAACCAGGTAGCACCAGTGAAATCCAGTCCTTCTGCGAAATGCGCTTTGGCGTGACGTTTCCCCTCTTTCAAAAAATCGACGTGAATGGTCAAAACGCTCATCCATTGTTCAAATATCTGACAAAAGCAGCTCCAGGCATTTTGGGTACGGAAGCGATTAAGTGGAACTTCACGAAATTTCTAGTTGACCGCGCGGGCAATGTCGTTCACCGCTACTCTTCGTTAACCAAACCCGAAGACATGGAGAACGCCATTCAAACTCTGTTGCGTGCAGAGTTTCCAGTGCTCAAATAAGTGACTGCCATATCGCAATGCTCAGGCAACGGCGGTGCAACCTCGATCCCAACGCGCAACCTCACGTGCCTGGAAAACGCTGTAATGCAAGGTGAGCAAGCGATCGCTGAGAGGATGTCTGAAACGTTGCGATCGCCTCGCGCAAAGGCATGGCATGCGGCAACCCGCCCCCGTAAAACTCGAAGCATCGTTGCCCGTAGCTTGCTTCCCGCAGGGTATGCCGCGCCCATGCAACTCTTGGATAATGAGCCATACCTTTTAAGACATCCTCTGAAAGCTTTATTCAGTTCACTAGATCTTACATTTCATCAGGCTCACCTCTTAACCGATCTAAGGGATCTAAAAAATCACCCTTAGGGGTGTTACCCCCTTGTACACTTGCCACAAACTTCATTACGTTTGAATTAATAAGAGATAGTTTGAATTCTAAGATTTTCTGAGTGCTAATGGATAGGAATTGCTTTGGTAAGGGACTTTCAGGTTTTGTTCCTATTAGTTAAAGGGAAATCTAAGCCATCTGGCGTAGGTTTTTCTCAGCCATAAAAGTAGATTTTACTCGCTAACTTCTCCCTTCTACGATCGATTAACGGCTGACAGTAAGAGCTCGGTTCACGCTCCCTGTGGCTGTTTCTAAACGACGTTTTGTGTTGTTCCTGGCGATGTTTTCGGTGCGCTAAAGGCACTGTTTGCTTGTTCCTAAAACTGTTGAGCACATCATTTATCCTCACGGCTACTAACCGTGGGGGAAGGTTTAATCATGTCACGCGATGCTCTCATTGTCGGCATTAGTACGTATCAGTGGTTGCCAGGGCTAAGCGCTCCCTCCCACGATGCTGAGGCGATCGCTCAGCGACTGCAAACGGATGGCGATTTTCGGGTTGTCCGCATGCCGGAAATTGTTCAGGCGGGTCAGTCCAGAATTGGCTTCAAAACCCAGGTTACTGTAGCTGAACTGGAAGCGGCACTGGTAAAGCTGTTTAAACCGAAGGGCACCAACATCCCTCAAACAGCACTCTTTTACTTTTCGGGGCACGGACTGCAAAAAGATGCGGGTGTCCAGGAAGGCTTCTTAGCAACCAGTGATGCAAATCCGAGTGCCAGCTTTTATGGGCTATCGCTCTTTTGGCTACGACGACTTTTGCAGGAAAGCCCTGTGCGGCAGCGTATCATCCTGCTTGATTGCTGCCACAGTGGTGAGTTGCTGAACTTTTTGGAGGCTGATCCGGGTGCTCGCTCAGGCACCGATCGCTTGTTTATGGCAGCATCGCGGGAATATGAAGCGGCCTACGAATCGATGATCGGTAAGTACAGCGTGTTTACTCAGGCGCTGTTGGATGGGCTAGATCCGTCTCGCATGGTGAACGGTACGGTAACGAACTATGCGTTGACTGATTGGGTGAGCAACGCGCTCAAGCGTGAAATGCAGCAACCGCTGTTTGAAAATTCTGGCAGTGAGATTCTGCTTACCCGTGGACAGGGTGCGCCTGCGATCATCAAAACAGAGCTTGTGCAGGATGTTTGTCCGTACCGGGGGTTGGAGTTTTTTGATGAAGCCCATGCTGAGTACTTTTTTGGACGCGAGGATCTGACCGATCAGCTCATTGAAAAGCTGAGAGTGGGCAATTTTGCCGCTGTGGTGGGAGCGTCTGGCAGTGGAAAATCGTCGCTGGTGCGTGCTGGCTTAATTCATACCCTGCGTCAGGGCAAAAAGTTTTCGGGTAGCGATCGCTGGCGCATTCAGTTAATTAGCCCCACCGAGCAGCCGCTGAAAAGCTTGGCTACGGCCTTCGTCAATCCCAAAGATTCGGCGGTCGATCGTGCTGAGCAACTGAGGCGGGCAGAAACGCTGTTGCGCGATGGTGGCACTGGCTTGTCTCATCTCGTTCGCGCCAGTTTAATGTCTGCCAAGCATGGTAGAAATTCGCGGCTCTTGCTGATCATTGATCAATTTGAGGAAGTCTTTACCCTTTGCCAGGGCACTCAAGCAGAGCGCGATCGTCAAAGCTTTTTTAACAGTCTTGTGACGGCCTTGCGGGAAATTGGGGATTGCTTCAGCGTGGTCGTGGTGCTGCGGGCCGATTTTTTCGGCAAATATTCTCTCTACAATGGCCTGGCTGAGCAAATTGAGCAGCATCTGGTGACAGTTACCCCTCTTACCTATCAACAGATCAAAGCGTCGATCGTTAAACCGGCTGAAAAAGCAGGCATTGTCTGTGAGCCTAACCTGGTTTACAACATTTTACTTGACGTTGTGGGCGCACCTGGAGAACTCCCGCTCTTGCAATACACGCTGCTTGAACTGTGGCAGCAACGACAACCTGGCCCAGACGGTGGGCCAGCGCACTTGACGCTAGATGCCTACAATGAGCTGGGTGGCGTGCGAGGTACTTTGCAGAAGCGGGCAAATGATACTTTTTACAGCCTGACCCATGAAGAACAGCGCGTCGCTAAGCGGATTTTTATTGCACTAACGCAGATTGGTGATGGCACGGAAGATACGCGCCGTCGCATCACCAAATCAGAGCTTGTCAGTCCGTGGTTTCCAGTCGAACTGGTTGAACGAGTCCTGGAAAAGCTAGTGACTGCCAAGCTTGTTGTCACGAACCGCCTGATTTCGACCTGTAGCCGCCAAGATCAATCAGTGCAGCGGTTTGCCAATGTATCTACAGCTCTACGGTTTGCTCAGATGCGTCGGGGTAAACGCCTGCAAGAGCTTTCTGACTACGATCCCTCGCCTTCTTTGGTGCTGGATGACAGCTCTAACTTCAACATTATTGGTATCACGCAGCGATCGCCAAACGATTTGGCTGATTTGGTAACGGGTCAACTTTGTCATAGCGATTATCAAGAAACCGTAGATGTCGCTCACGAAGCGCTGATCCGGAACTGGGCACTACTGCGAACCTGGCTAGATGAAAACCGGGAGTTACTCCAACGGCAGCGACGGATGGAGCATGCAGCAAAAGAGTGGTACGCCGCTGAAGAATCGCGATCGCCCGAATATTTGCTGCACGGCGATCGCCTTACAGAGGCTGAAGATTATTTGATTGCCTATCCTGATGAACTGTCAGCGTTGGCACAGCGGTACATTGCGGTGAGCCGTGAGGAAAATCGCCGCACTCAGAAAGAACGCCGCCTTCTGCAATTGACTGTCCCTTGTACCCTATTGGTGGCATTAGTAGTTACGTTTAGCCAGTATCGAGCGGTGGTCACAAGCCAAGCGGAGAAAGACTATCAACTGCAAATTTCAACGTCTCGAGAACAGGCCGCGGTGGCGCAATCAATTTTGCAAGAGCCGGAGAGTGACCCAACGACTGCTTTACTTATCAGTCGGCTAGCGGCTGAAAAAGGTGGCCATACCTATGAGGCTCAGGCAAGTTTGCGAGCGGCGTTACAGCGCTTGAGGTTGCAGTTTAGCTTAAAAGGGTCTCAAGGAGCCATTCATCACATTGCGTTTAGCCCTAACCAGCGCTACCTGGCTACCGCCGGTAATGATGGTACCGTGATGCTCTGGTCGCTGGAAACGCAACGAGTAGAGAAGGTATTTTCGTGGCATGGCGACAGCAATCAGCCAGCGGTGCAACCTGCAACGCTAACGCCCGCAACGCCGATTGCAGGGATCGCTTTTAGCCCTAATGGCACTCAACTGGCGGCGATCGCTCAAAATTCTACCGATGTCAAGGTATGGGATGTTGCCTCAAGCAAGCGCGTCTTGACGTTGAGTGGCTTTAAAGTACCAGTCAGCCGACTGGCCTTTGCCCCTCGTGGCGGATGGCTTGCCGCTAGTGCTGGCAGTGAGGTACGGGTTTGGGATGCAAATAGTGGTCGATCGCGTGCCACGCTTCATCATGCGGCTCCTGTCACTGCCCTGAGCTTTAACCCTAACAATCAAACCCTGTTGACAGCCAGCGGCACCTTGGCGCAACTTTGGCAAGTAAGCAATTGGCAACGTCGCGTCCTCTTACGTCATGCGGCTTCTGTCAGCAGCGCTACGTTCAGTCCAGATGGTCAGTTGATTGCTACAGCGAGTGATGATGGCAATGCGCGGCTCTGGCTCAGCCACACCGGACAGTTACGTCGCGCTTTGATCATGGCGAATAGGGGAGGTGCTCAAGACCGCAGCCAGTTGCGACAGCCAATTAGACAAGCTGTGCAACCGCTAAAGCAGGTGTTATTTAGCCCGAATGGACGCTTTCTTGCGGCCGCTACGGCAAAGCAAGTGCAGCTCTGGAGTGTAGCTACGGGGCAACCCTGGCAACAATTTAAAGCAGATGGTGAGCTAAAGAGCGACGCGTATCCTGAGCCGCATACGGTGCCCCAGGATGACGGGACTGATCGCTTTGCCTTTAGCCCCGATAGCCGTCAGCTGGTGGTGGTGGGCCACGGATTAGGGGACGATCGTTCGCTTGCGGTTGCTCGCCTGTGGGATGTGCAGTCTGGAGGGCTTTTAAGTAGTTTAAATGGTCATTCAGGAGCGATCGAGGCTGTGCAGTTTAGCGGCGATAACTCCTTGCTTGCGACCGCTAGTGCAGATGGGGCAACTCGCTTATGGGCAACTGAACCAGGCAGTGAATTTCCGCTATTGAAGATGAACAATCGTCCGATTCAGTGGGCGGCTTTTCGTCAGCTGCCAACCCAAGAACCAGCTAAGTCTATTCCTTCGATGACGCTTGCACGTTCTAGCCTACTACCGTCTGCATCACGGACTACGTCAGTAGAACGTTTTGGGGGCATGGTGACAGTTGCCGTCGATGGTACTTTGCAAACCTGGAACCCGACTACCGCGATGATGCGGCCGGATGAGGCTGAGCGTGTTATGTCTGAGCCAGCAGATCAACTATGGAGACCAGCGCGTCTAGCCGGAAAAAAGCTATTTAACTTCTTGAATTTCTTAGGGTCCTCAAACGACTCAACGCGATCGCTCCAACGCTCTCCTGTTTCGCCAACATCAATGCTTTATAATCAGCTGCCAGTGCCCGCAGCTAGCTCAGCTTTGCCTTCATCTGCGGTCAATCCGGTGCTTTTAGTGAGCCAGGTTGGTTCAACCACGGCAAACAAATTTCCACCAGATGAGGCGGAATTGGTTCGTAATTCTGAATGGTTACGTCGCAACCTTTCGTCTGACGCTAAGCTTGCCAGCGTTGCCTTTAGCGTTGATGCTCAGGTGCTAGCGACTGCTGCCAACGGCATTGTAGAAATTTGGCAAGCCCCAACCAACCAACCGCTGAAGCACATCAGTCGCCTTGATGCCATACCACCCTCATTCGCAACTGCATCAGGTTTGCCCAAGCAGACGGTATTGAGCAAACGCCCATTGGTTCGTCAGCTTGCCTTCAGTCCTGATGGCAGAACCCTCTTAGGTGTGGGCAATGATCAAACAATCTACGTGTGGGATGTGTCCTCTAGGAAGCTGCTCCAGCGGTTGCAGGGGCACGAAGACATCATTGAGCAGGCGCAGTTTAGCCCCGATAGTCAGCGAGTGTTAAGCGCCAGCCGCGATCGCACCGCACGCATTTGGCATATTGGGTCTGGCAAGCTAATGGCGACACTTTATCACCGGGATGTGATTAGTAGCGCCCACTTTAGCCCTGATGGACAACTGGTTGCGATCTCAAGCTGGGATGGCACTGCCAGAATTCTCGATGCAGCCACGGGTGCTTTACGAGTTGTGATGACGGGTCATCGGGAGGCGGTACTAGATGCTGAGTTCAGCCCTGATGCCGCGACGTTAGTAACGGCTAGTGCAGATGGCACGATCCGTCTGTGGGATGCAAAAACAGGTACGGAACAGGCGCTATTACGTTCTGCTGAATCGGGAGTCACGCCAGAACAAATTCAACAAGCCTTTTTCAGCCCTGATGGCCGCTATGTTGCAAGCCTCAATACGCATGGGCAGCTTTACCTTTGGGCTGCTACTTGGGACGAACTGCTGGCGATCGCGCGCGATCGTACCCTGCGACAGCTCAAACCAGAAGAATGTTTGCGCTATTTACGCTTGTCCCCCAATGCTTGTCCTGCTTTAGAAGAAATGCCGAGTGAACGCGAGGATAAGGCATAGAAAAGGGCGCACTCAAAGACTGAGAACGCCCTCTTGCTGAATGCGATCGCAAACTTTAGCTGCGTGTTTCAACTTCTTGCTTTTGCACCTCAGCCGCTGATGGCTGGCGCTGGTCTTCTAAGACCGTATCCGGCGTTTGCTTCTGAACTGATTCGTCCGGCTTCATCCATTCAGTGTGGAAGACACCTTCTTTATCGGTGCGGAGATAGGTATGGGCACCAAAGTAATCGCGCTGTGCCTGGGTGAGGTTTTGCGGCAAGCGATCGCGGCGATAGCTGTCAAAATAATCTAATGACGCACTAAACGCGGGTACCGGAATGCCTACCTTAGCCGCCGTTGCAATCACCTCACGCCAAGCTTCCTGACGATCCAGAATGGTTTGCTTGAATTCAGGAGCCAGTAGCAAGTTTGGCAGCGAGGGATTCTCGTCAAAGGCGTGCTTGATCTTGTTCAAAAAACGTGCCCGAATGATGCAGCCGCCTTTCCAAATCCGAGCACATTCACCCAGATCCAGTTTAAAGCCGTAGGTTTCAGATGCTTTGCTCAGCAGCGCCATCCCTTGAGCGTAAGAACACATTTTGGAGCAGTAGAGGGCATCTCTCACCTTCGTGACAAAGGCTTTTTTATCTCCCTCAAATTTTGCGGTGGGACCCGGCAGCACTTTCGATGCTTCTACCCGTTCCTCTTTGTAGGACGAGATGATGCGAGAGTTGACCGCTGCAATAATGGTGGGGATCGACACTCCAAGCTCTAGTGCATCGGCAACCGTCCATCGCCCAGTGCCTTTCTGCCCAGCCGCATCCAGGATCAACTCAACCAGAGGGGTATCTGTATCCGGATCGATTTTCTTGAAGATATCGGCGGTAATTTCAATCAAATACGAGTCGAGTTCATCAGTGGTGTTCCACTGAGCAAAGACTTCATGCAGTTCCTCTGCGTTAAGCCCCAAAACGCTCTTGAGAAGGTCGTATGCTTCGGCAATGAGCTGCATATCGCCGTACTCAATGCCGTTATGCACCATTTTGACGTAGTGACCAGCCCCACCGGGACCAATATAGGTGACGCAGGGGCCATCATCGACTTGAGCAGCAATCTTTGTCAGGATGGGTTCAAGGTAGCGATAGGCTTGCTCTGTGCCACCAGGCATTAAGCTGGGACCATTGAGTGCACCTTCTTCCCCACCACTTACCCCCATGCCAATGAAGGTGAATTTGGCTGATTCCAAATCTTTCGCGCGGCGTTCCGTATCGGTAAACAGAGAATTGCCACCGTCAATGAGGATGTCGCCTTCGTCCAAAAGAGGCTTTAGCTGCTCGATCGTGGCATCAACAGGAGCACCTGCCTTAACCATAATCAGGATCTTGCGGGGACGCTCTAAGGCCGCCACAAATTCCTCTAAGGAATAAGCTGCTACAGCGTTTTTGCCCACGGCGCGTTGCGACATAAAGGCATCTGTCTTTTCACGACTGCGGTTGTAGACAGCGATCGGGAACCCGTTACGCTCGACGTTTAGCGCCAGGTTTTCGCCCATCACCGCCAGACCAATTACACCAAAGCTTTGTGCCATAAGAATTCTTTGCCTAACTCTGCAAGTGCTTGGGTCTTATCCCCTAAAGGGTAGCTCGAACCGTCTTAGTTCGCTTGGAAGATAATCTTAAGCTGTATGGTTTGAACGCTAGAGTGGAGATGTGACAGCAGGGAAAACGGAATACAGTTTGGGCTTGAGGCGGTTCCAGTCTGAGAAAAATTAATCGCTGAAACTTCAACACTCCCTGACAGAATCGATCTATAAATAGTTGTTTGGCATCGTTTGGAGCAGCCGTATGCTGGCATATATTCTGGCATTTGTCGTTGGGTTGAGCAGCGTTGCACTTTATATGGCGGCGTTCTTTTTCCCAGAGGTTCATCGTAAGCACGACTTCCTCTGGAGTGGCTTGGGCATGTTTTATGCGCTAGTGCTGTGGGTTTGTGCAGGGCGCATTACGGGCGGCGTACTGCTAGGACAAACGGCGAGTGTGGTCTTACTTGGCTGGATGGGCTGGCAGACACTTGAGCTGAGACGGCAGGTTGCACCAGTAGATCAGCAAACGGCTGTACCCACTCCTGCCGAATGGCGAGCGGCACTGTCTCAGACGTGGGAGGGACTATCGAAATCTAAGGTGCTGGCACCGATCGCTCAGCCGATCGGCAAACAGGCTGCAAAGCTGACAGCGTGGGTCGAGGCACTTGTGACGACGACCACCACACCCACCAGTACGCCACCCCCTGCTGTAGAAGAGCACCCCTATGTGCCGCTAACGCCTGCTGATTTTGCCAATGCCCGTCAAAAGGCTGTGCCGTCCTCCAAAACGATCGCGGCTGATACGGCGGTGGTACAGTTTGATGGCGATGGGCAACTAAACGAGAAGGAGCCGTCGAAGGAGAGTACGTTAGCTGCGATCGCCAAACAAGTCCAGGGTTCATTTAAGGGACTGACTGCCAAACGTGAGAGCAAACCAGTCTACGTTAGAAAGCAATTTCGTACTCCTGAAGCTGATGCGGTTGGTGCAGATACGGCTGCTTCAGATGCTACGAGCATTCCTGCTGTTTCAGAGTCTTCACCAGAGTCACCCATTTTGGAGGAGCCGCCGACGTTAGAGGCGATCGACGTGACGTTCACCGAGACCCAAAACCCAGCAGCACCCAACACCGCTGATGCTAAACCTGCTTCTGAAACCGAGCCGTCACCGTAAGCGATCGCGGTTCCCGTTATCCGTTAGCTTAGGGTTGTTGCGATTGAAATGGTAATGAAAAGACTGTATGACTGCTGACCTGGTTTCTCCATCGGCTAGCTTTTTAGCGGTCTTAACTAAGGCCGCAGTTGCCTTTCAAGCGAAGGCGAACGATCGCCCGACGGCTTCAGCCGTTGTGAACGCTTTGCTACAAGCAGAAAAAGCCGCAAAACAAGAGCATCTACTCTACCCCTTCGAGCCATTGTTGGGGACTTGGCAGTTGTGCTTTGCCACAGGTACACGAAAGGTGCGGCGTGGTGGAATTGTCCTGGGAAATGGGTTCTATGTACCCAAGTTTGCGGTGGCTCAAATTTCCTTTCAGGCAGAGGCTAGCGATGCGGCGATCGGAAAAGGGACGATCGACAATCAGGTTGAGGTTGGCCCAGTGCTGCTACGGTTCACTGGCCCAGCGCATTACCTGGGCAAGAAGAATTTGCTGGCCTTTGACTTTACCCACGTACAACTGACTGTGCTGAGCAAAGCCATTTACAATGGCGCAGTACCAGGACGTAAGGTCACACAAAACATTTACGCACAATCCGCTCGCAGTCTTCCCTTTTTTGCCTTTTTCAGAGTCACTCCGACGTTGATTGCGGCTCGTGGGCGTGGTGGTGGCTTAGCACTGTGGGTGAATGTGGCGAATGATGAGGATTGATGTGACGATCGCTCTACTTAGCGATCGTGCGTTCAGTCGGTTACTTTCAATTGGTCAGGACTTACGCAAATTCTCTAAAACTAGCGCCCCAGCCCCCAAATTTGGGGGAGCAAGCACTCAAAGTCCCCCAGAATTGGGAGCTTAAAGCCCTTTGGGCGTACAAGAAAAGGGGGCAACTGCGTAAGTCCTATTGGTATGAGATCCCTCGTAGGAGACGCACGACTGTACGTCCGCACCTCAACATTACACGTTCACTCATTTCTCGCTCTTAAGCGATCGACTGCACATTGGGCAAGCGAGATTGGACAAAGCGATCCATCCAGCCCTCCAGATACGTTTGATTTTGCCGCTGCTGCTCTGGATCGGTTGTTTCTAAGGGGAAAGGAGCTAACCCTAGAATCGTAGCGGTGGTGACACAGAACATTGACTTCTGGAACGTCTCGCAGATTTTGACCCGCAAATCGTCTTCACCCCGTAGGCCACGGCGATAGATTTCGTGCAGATACTCTGGCAGATAGTGCCGCATGTCTTGCATCAGCAAGGTGGGAGGAATGCCAGCACCCCCGATCGGCAGCGGATCAGCATACAGCGCACCATAGGCAAAGCGGCCTTGATCAGGCGAAATTTGGTGCGCCTGTGCATTGTATGAAACTGTGCCGGAAAAAGGCGTACCCCGGAAGAAGACGGCCTCTACGTAAGGCACCGCCACATCGGGCAAAAACGTTAACCCGGTTGAGGCTGGAATAATGTCGTAGGACTGCTTGCGCAGCTTGACCGTATAGGTGATGGGTAGGCTTGCAGCAGCGACCAGCCCTGCTTTGATATGGTCAACGACCTGCGGGATAGACTGAATCTCGCCGCGATCGTAGCGATCGGAGAGTTCCAGAAACATTTCACTCATCACCTTCCAAAATTGACCCAGCCCGCTGTAGTAGGACAGTTGCCGTACTTGCTCAGGCAAAAAATCTGGAAACAAGCGATCTAACCCTATGAGTAAGGGATTTCCCTTGATTCTTGCCTGAATGGCTGACTGCGCCTGTGCCCTAAATTCTGACGAATCTAGATAGGCGTCTAAACCGCCGCCACCATGCCAGAACATAGCTTTCATGCAGTATTCGGCATACTCAAAGTTGATGCGATTGTGCTGCCAGTGGCGTAACAGCCTGGCTAAGGAAACATCGCCATTGAAATATTTGAAAAACGGGAAAAAGACGAGGAATTGATGTTCAGCGATGTAAAGAAGATTCTGGTAATAAGCCTCCAGTACAATGCCATAACTCTTGAGAATGCCCACCACTTCCAACACGTTTTGGGGCGTGTCTGGCAGTAGCGCATCGCCCGCTTTCAAGCGATTGATATACCCCGCTAACGGATGCGATGACGATTGAGCGGCTACGTTGAGCGTATCGGTCATGATGATTCAAACGAGACGAAGGGCTGAGGGATGAAGTATCTATTCCATTATTTCCGCTTTTAGCGTTTGTTTAGCAACCACTTGTTTAACAACTACAGAGGCTTGCGCGATCGCCAAGCGATCACTTATCAGGGTTTTGGTGGTCGTCTCACTATAGTGAACTAACCAGTTCGGTTGTAATCCCAGCACCACGATTAAGGCAGCGAGAAGCATGGCTGGGGCGCGATCGTTCCAGGAGACTGGCGGCAGATTTTCGGCGCTTTCCGACAGCCGCCCAAAGAACGCGCGGTTGACCAACAGCAAAAAATACACGGCTGTGAGACCCGTTCCCACCATGCAGAGCAGCGTCTGCACTGGAAAGATGGGAAAACTGCCTCGAAACACCAAAAACTCTGAAATAAAGCCCACCATGCCAGGGATGCCAGAGCTTGCCATCACTCCAATGATCATCAGGCTGCCAATGAGGGGCAAACCTCGCTCAGGATTGAGCAGACCCCGCAGCGCCTCTAGATTGCGAGTGCCTGTTTTTTGATAGACGACCCCTACGAGCAGAAAGAGCATCGCTGCAATCAGTCCGTGGCTAACCATCTGGCAAACGGAGGCCAAAAGACTCAGCGGTGTAGCGGCAGCAGCAGCCAGCAGCACATAGCCCATATGCGCGATCGAGCTATAGGCCACCATCTTTTTCATATCCGTTTGGGCGATCGCCATAAACGCCCCATAAAGGACACTGACTGCTGCCCAGGTTGCCAGCCAGGGTGCCAACACGGCCCACGCTTCAGGAAAAAGCCCTAACCCAAACCGCAGCAAGCCATAGGTACCCAGTTTCAGCAGCACGCCCGCTAAGAGCACCGAAATAGGCGTTGATGCTTCCACATGAGCATCGGGCAACCAGGTATGGAAAGGCACCAGGGGAATTTTGATGCCAAACCCGATCAAGATTGCCCCCAACAGGACAAACTGCTGACCCAGGGGCAAAACCTGCGTTAACAACACCTGGTAGTCGAAGCTGGGGGCACCCGTCAGCAGCGCCAATCCCAAAAACGCAGCCAGGATCAAAATGCCTGAAATGGCGGTGTAAATCAGAAACTTGGTTGCAGCATAACCCCGGTTTGCTCCGCCCCAAATGGCAATCAGCAGATAAAGCGGAATGAGTTCGATCTCATAGAACAAAAAGAACAGCAACAAATTCTGGGCAAGAAAGGCGGCTGTCACGCTGGCATTGAGCAGCAATAGCAAGATGAAATAAAGCCGAGGGCGATTGACTGAGGGCTCTCCACCCGCGATCGCAATCGCCGTCAACAAACCGTTCAGGGCAATTAACGGTAAGGATAAGCCATCAACCCCCAGTTCATAGGTCAAACCCAGTGGTTCAATCCAGACCAAATGCTCTGCAAACTGCATGCCTGCATCCCCGACTGCAAACTGGGTACCGAGCACGATCGTCAGCAGAAACACGCTGCCAACCGTGAGTAACGCCACCAGCCGTGCTCGTGATGGAATCAGCGGTTCAACGCCAAACCCAATGAGCAACACGCCCAAAATCGGTATCCAGATTAACGCACTGAGCATGATGCCACTCCAGAGTTACCACGCGAACCAAATTAAGAACCCACCCAGCAGACTAACAGCCACTAAAATCGTGAGCAAATAGGCCTGAGATTGTCCGGTAATGCTGTATTTCAGGCTTTCGCCGCTGAAGATAGAGGCAATCCCCAAGAAATTAACCATGCCATCCACAATGTAGCGATCGCACCAGTTGCTGAAGCGCGCCATCAGCACGACACCTTTTACCACACTCACTGCATAGAGCCGTTCAACGTAGAAGTCATACGACAGTAAATCTTGCAAGACGCGCCAAGGCAAATGCACCGATCGTGACCAGGCTTTGTGGAGATAAATGGTGGAACCCAGCGCACAGCCAACAATACCTGATAGCACCAGAAGTAGCGCCGCCGTATGGTTGAAATACGCCCAGTCAGGTAAAACAGACAGGCGATCCATCATCACTGGGGTCAGCAGCGTCACAATGATCAACGACACCATTGGGACAGCCATCGCCCAACCCACCTCTGGTGCACGTCGCGTCTTCGGCTGGGATGAACCCAAAAACACTAATCGAAAAACACGCGTCAAATTCAACGCTGTCAGGGCGTTGACCACCAGCACAACCCCAACCAGCAGCGGATCAGCCGTCCAAAAGTCATCCATGCCCAACCGCAGCGCCCAGAAACCACCCAGCGGCAGAATCCCTATCAAACCAGCAGACGCCATGACATACGCAGAGGTAGTGACTGGCATGCGTGACCATAGCCCACCCATCTCAGTCAAGTCCTGGTTATGCGTGGTAGTAATCACCGAGCCAACGCTCATAAACATCAGGGCTTTCGAGATGGCGTGAGCAAAGAGCAACATCAACGCAAAGCCTGTCCATTGAGTCCCGATGGCGATAAAAACCAAGCCTAAATAAGCACTGGTTGAGTGTGACAACGCTCGCTTGATGTCGATTTGCGCGATCGCCACTAACGAAGCTCCGATTGCCGTTGTTGCGCCAATCACGACTAGCGCCGATAGGGCGATCGGCGAAAGATTCAAGATCGGCTGAAGCTTGATCAACACATAAGCACCACAGGCAACCACTACTGAGTTACGCAAAATCGACGCTGGGTTAGGGCCTTCCATCGCCTCATCCAACCAGAGGTGGAGGGGGAACTGCGCACATTTTCCGGTTGGCCCAGCAATCAAAGCAAACCCCAGCAGCGTTGCTGTCGTAGGGGCCAATGTCACCGTATCAGCCCACTCGTAAAGCTCAGAGAAACTGCCCGTGCCGCTCAAGGTAAAAAGGGCAACAACCCCCATCAGCAGTAGGATGTCGCCGACTCGCTTAGTCAAAAATGCATCTCGCGCCGCCGTTACCACCAGCGGTTGAGCATACCAAAAGCCAACCAATAAATACGTTGAAAGAGTCAGCATCTCCAGCAGCGCATAGGTCAGCAGCAGCGAATTACTAATGGCTAACCCACTCATAGCTCCTTCAAAGAACCCCATGAGGCCAAAAAACCGCGCTAGTGCCCAATCTTTTTCCATGTATCCCAGAGCAAACAGTTGCGCTAACAGACTTAGTCCTGTGACCAATTCCATCGCACCAACGCTCACTGCCGAAATATCCAGCACGAAGGTTAGATCTAAATCTGCTGCATGAAACCAATGGAAGACGATCGCCTGGGGCGGCTGGTTCCAGGTTGCCCTGAACACAATAGCGCCGTGTAAAAACGACAGCACCGTCATAAATAAGTTGAAATAAGCAGCAGGTCTGGGGCCAGTATGACGGACAATTCCAGTTGACCAGGGCAGCGTCAGGATTGCACCGATTAGCCCATAACAAGGCACCCACCAACTTGATTGGAGGAGAAACTGAATCATTGAAAGACCATCGCACCGAAACTTAAGTAATCTTTCTAGCCTTTAAAGGCTCACTTCAAATCGCTTTAGCAAGGTTTCAAGAACCTCAAACTTTTGCTCAAACTTTTAATTAATTATCAACGAGTTAGCTGAGCACTTTAATTGTCTTTACTTTAGCGTAAGACCGACACTCTAGAACAGCAAAATCTCGGTCAATAGTCGCGATCGCAGACCGTTGCAACAGCATTGTCACCCGTCTAATACGTCATAACAAATGTATCTTCTTCTTGTATAGATAAAAAATTATGTAAACTATTGTAAATAATCTATCAAAATGCGACAACCAGGTTTGCTCGTTAACTCGAAGATAAGGAATGGCGCTCGTCTACCGTTTACCTCCCAACGTATAGAGGTTTCAGCTCATTAAAGAGACCTGTCAACGACAACTGCTGCATCAGCATCAGCCTCAAAAACCTGGATAAATAATGAGAAATTATTGACCCTCTGGCAGAATACATAGCGAGAGACCCGATTAAATCAGTTTTACTAATAACTAAAATCTAAAAATATTATTTACAGTTATATTGCCAAATGTAAGACAATCGCTCTATTCTTAAATGAAGATACCCAAAGCTGCAAAAGAGCTTTAATAATGGCATTTTCCGTCATAATTTTAAGCGGTATCTCTGTCAAGCATTATTACCAAATATTTGCAAGATAACTCTGTAGGAAGGGAGTAGGAGGATATGCCAATTGCTGTTGGAATGATTGAGACAAAGAGCTTCCCTGCGGTTGTGGAAGCCGCGGATGCAATGGTCAAAGCTGCCCGCGTAACTTTAGTCGGTTATGAGAAGATTGGTAGTGCACGTGTCACAGTAATTGTGCGCGGTGATGTTTCAGAAGTGCAGGCATCGATCGCGGCTGGCGTTGACTCGGCAAACCGGGTAAATGGTGGTGAGGTCTTGTCTACTCACATCATCGCGCGCCCTCATGAAAATCTGGAATACGTACTACCAATCCGCTACACCGAAGCTGTTGAGCAGTTTCGCGTCTAGCGAAGGCAGGATGCTTCATCCAACATTTTCCGCAAGGCTGGATTCTTGATTGCACCCTTCACGCAGGCTTTAGACCGTTCGCACTGGATATTTCCACTGGCAAACCTGGTTTCGGCCTTATGTTAAGCGTTCAGGCACGAAGCCAGACTGTTTACTGTTTTTGACTAATTATTTAGGGAGTACGACTCATGGCGATTGCTGTTGGAATGATTGAAACGCTCGGTTTTCCCGCTGTTGTGGAAGCTGCCGATGCAATGGTAAAAGCGGCTCGCGTTACGCTGGTAGGCTACGAAAAAATTGGTAGCGGTCGCGTGACGGTGATTGTGCGTGGCGATGTTTCGGAAGTGCAAGCTTCAGTTGCGGCTGGTGTTGATAACGTCAAGCGTGTGAGCGGTGGGCAGGTGCTCTCAACTCACATCATCGCTCGTCCCCACGAAAACCTGGAGTATGTGCTCCCCATCCGCTACACCGATGAAGTGGAGCAGTTCCGGGATAGCGTCAGCGGTAGAGCGATTCACGCTGGCCCTTACACCAGACCATAACGAACGCAAAAGAAAGCAGCATGCAGATTGCAAAAGTCCGTGGCACGGTTGTCAGCACTCAGAAAGAGCCAAGCTTGAGTGGTGTGAAGTTTCTCCTCCTGCAATTTATGGATGAGGAAGGCGCTCCATTACCACGCTATGAAGTGGCTGCCGATCAGGTTGGTGCTGGGATGGATGAGTGGGTTCTGGTTAGCTGTGGTAGTGCTGCTCGTCAGGTGGCGGGCAGCGAACACCGTCCGATCGATGCGGTGGTAGTGGGGATTATTGACACGGTTAGTGTGGACGATCGTCGCCTTTACAACAAGCGAGACGATTACCGCTAGTGCTGCACTCCAGGCTCTCGCGTTCACTCTTCAGAGCGCTGATTCTGGTGCGGTCAAGGCGGCATCAGAGCTTCCTTTAAGGGTTTGGCGCGGACAGGCTCCGAGTTCAGGGATGTCTTTTATGCGCCCTCAACGAAGGAGCGCGGGCCTCAGCAAAAGGATTGTCCTACGGCAGTGTTTGCTCTGGCCTATCGCCTAGCGTTTCAGTCTTAGCAGATGCTTGCGACTGGCTCCTTCACGCCATTGGTGTGCACTCGCTAAATTTTTCATAGGAGAATCTGTTTATGGTCGCTCGTAGTGCTGCGGCTCCCCCCACTCCCTGGTCGAAGAGTCTGACTACTCCACAAATTGACAAAACCGCCTACGTGCATTCGTTCTCGAATATCATTGGGGATGTTTACGTCGGCGAAAAAGTATTGATTGCGCCTGGAACGTCCATCCGCGCAGATGAGGGCAGCCCCTTTCATATCGGTAACGGTACGAATGTTCAAGACGGTGTGGTAGTTCACGGTTTAGAGCGTGGGCGAGTGGTTGGTGATGACAGCAATCTTTACTCTGTTTGGATTGGAGATAATGCCTCTATCACCCACATGGCGCTGATTCACGGTCCTGCTTATGTTGGCAACGACTGTTTTATCGGGTTCCGCTCTACGGTATTTAATGCGCGGGTAGGTCAGGGCAGCATTGTAATGATGCATGTGCTGATTCAGGATGTTGAAATTCCACCTGGGAAGTATGTTGCTTCGGGGTCGGTGATTACCAACCAGCAACAGGCCGATCGCCTTCCTGATGTTCAGGCAGGCGATGTTAAGTTTGCAACCCATGTGTTGGGTATTAATGACGCGCTGCGATCGGGCTATCACTGCGCTGACAATCTTAGTTGTATAGCATCTGTGAGGGATGAGATGACGCGGGCTTACGAATCGAGCGGGTCGAGCAGCCACACACGCCTAAGTGCAGACGTGGTGCAACAGGTACGTCAATTGCTGGCTCAAAATTTTCGCATTGGCACCGAACATGCCGATGTACGACGGTTTCAATCGGCTTCTTGGACAAGCTGTGCACCTATTCAGGCCACACGAGAATCAGAAGTTTTTGCCGCACTGGAAGCCTGTTTAGCTGAACATAGCAAAGATTATGTGCGGTTGATTGGCATTGATCCAGGTGCCAAGCGCCGGGTGTTTGAATCCATTATCCAACGGCCCAACGGGCGAACGGGTGATCAAACGCAAACATCGTCTGCTTCTTATGCCAGCCATACTAATCGCTCTGGCTCCAACGCTGGCTCTGGTAATAACGGCTCTCAGGGTGCAGGGTTAAGTCAGGACGCGATCGTTCAGGTACGTCAGTGGCTGGCTCAAGGCTATCAAATTGGCTCCGAGCATGCCGATAAACGGCGCTTTCAGACCAGTTCTTGGCAGAGCTGCGGGGCGATTAACTCTCAGCGCGAAGGCGATATCCTTGCCGCTTTGGAGCAGTGTCTGGCTGAGCATAGTGGAGAATACGTGCGGTTGATTGGAGTCGATAAGCAGGCTAAACGCCGAGTGGGTGAACTGATCGTTCAGCGACCAGGGATGGCCTCATCGCCGTCTAGTTACCAGGCTTCCTCTAGTCAGGGTCAGGGAGGATATGCTGCGCCTTCAGCAGGTTTAGGCGCAGACGTAGTTGCTCAGGTCAGGCAACTGCTGGCACAGGGGCATCAAGTCGGGATGGAACACGCCGATAAGCGGCGCTTTCAAACCAGCTCATGGCAAACCTGTGGCGCGGTCGATTCCAGACGCGAAGCCGATGTGTTAGGAGCGCTTGAGCGTTGTATCGCTGAGCATAACGGTGAATATGTCCGTTTGATTGGGGTAGATACGCAAGCGAAGCGGCGAGTGGTCGAGATGATTATTCAACGACCGGGCGGGGCTGGTGCAAGTCAGGCTGGTGCGACAACTAGCAATGGCGATCGTTCTAGCTCTGCCAGCGCTGGTCCTGCTTACAGTAGTTACACCCCTGCCCCACCAGGTTTAAGCCAGGAAGCGGTTGAGCAAGTTCGTCGAGCACTGGCTCAGGGCTACCAGATTAGTACCGAGTATGCCGATGAGCGTCGGTTTAAAACGAGTTCGTGGCAAACGGGCGGCGTGATTCAAGCAAAGCGTGAAAGTGAGGTGCTAGCTGCCTTGTCCGCGGTGATTTCTGAACACAGCCGTGCGTATGTCCGACTGGTTGGCACGGACACCGATTCGAAACGACGAGTGCTGGAAACGATGCTTCAGCGCCCTAGTAAATGATTGCTTTGAGCGCTGGCAGGGTTGCTTGTTCTATCTTCAGGTCTTGCTATCCGATCTGAGTGGGTGAATAGAATCTGTGGTTAATGGCTAAAAGCCACTGCTGATGGCCATTAGTCGCAGCAACCAACAGCTTTCTAGTGTTCAAATGAGGTTCTCATTCTCATGTATGTGCCGTCGCTACAACCTGTTACCAGTGATCACTTCTGTGTGAGTGGCGATGTCACGATCCATCCAACGGCTGTCATTGCGGCTGGTGTTTTGCTGCAAGCAGATCCAGGTAGCTGCATCAGAATTGGTGCAGGTGCTTGCCTGGGTATGGGAACGGTGCTTCATGCCCATCAGGGTACGCTAGAGGTGGAAGCTGAAGCCACGATCGGTGCGGGAGTGCTGATCATCGGCGAGGGCAAGATTGGAGCTAGCGCTTGTATTGGTGCGGCTTCCACCATCTGGAATCATTCGATCGATCGTGGTGAAATGGTTCCCCCCTTGTCCCTTCTGGGTATGCCCGATCATGCAATGACTGTAGCGGCAGAGTCACCCAATCCTCCCCCAGCTTCTCCTGTACCTGTGGCACAGCAGGAGCCGCCAAATGGAACGGTTGAAACTGCTTTAAGCCAGCCAACCGCAGAAATTCAGCTTAGTTTTAGCACGCCAGTTTATGGGCAGGAAAATCTCAACCGTTTGCTATCAACGTTATTGCCACACCGACAAACGTTTTTGAAAGGGCAGGAATGAGCACGTAAGGCCATTAGTACGCAAGCTCATCAGGCGTTTGAAGCATGATGCATCCTAGACGGTTGGCGCTTGAGGGGTGTAGAAAGCGAGTGAGCGTCACACTTTAGTGAGTTCTCTCAACCAGGAGCCAAAGTCTACAATCTAAGAAGCGGTAACGAGGATTAAGATGGAGGGCGGTAAATCTATTCCAGACGATTTCAGCGATCGCGCTTTAGGGTTAGTATCCACGCAAAGTTTTCCAGCGATTGTGGGCACAGCAGACATGATGCTGAAGTCAGCCGAGGTTGCTCTAGTCGGATACGAAAAAATCGGCAGTGGGCATTGCACCGCGATCGTTCGGGGCGGTATCTCCGACGTCCGGTTAGCCGTTGCGGCAGGTGTAGAGGCGGCGGAACAGTTTGGTCAACTGGTGTCTAGTTTAGTGATTCCTCGCCCCTTCCCCAACCTGGAAGCCGTACTGCCGATCGGCAAACTACTTGCTGAGTTTGCTCAAGGCAGTCAATCGAGTCGGTTAAGCAATCAGGCGATCGGCTTACTGGAAACGCGAGGTTTTCCAGCGATGGTGGGAGCCGCAGATGTTATGTTGAAATCTGCCGATGTGCAACTCTCTGCCCACGAAACGATCGGCGCAGGGTTGTGCACGGTGATTATTCGAGGTGCGGTAGCCGATGTTGCTGTCGCTGTAGAAGCTGGGATGCATGAGGCAGAACGCATCGGCGAACTGCATGCGGTGATGGTGATTCCGCGCCCCTTGAGTGACTTGGAGCAAACGCTGCCGATCGCAAGCTGCTGGCTCGAACAACCCCAGCCACTGCGTCTACCGCTTACAGCCAAACAACCAGCAGAAGCCGAACTGGTTGCCTTGCCGAATCTGGAGCCACTGCCCGCTCAGCTAGAAGTGCAACAGGTTGAAGAACCGTAGGCTAAACATGGGACGCAACAAGGCAGAAGGCAGTATTGTTCAACCTTATGAGGAATTCTGACTTCTGATTTTGGGTACGTTACACCGATTTAAAGTAGATTTCACAATAAAGCCGTTGGTAGGGATCTTACATGTAACGTCCCTACCAACGGCTCGGCAAGACAGGAAATTTAAATTGATATTCGATGTCTCGTTTATGGGACATTTTTATGGCATTGCTGGCACTGAGGATTCCGTTTGGGGTTGGAATTGCTCTGGTCGAGCATAGGTCCGATCGCTATACTGCTTGCAGTCTTGTGGTCTTAAGGGATCTTGCGCTGTGTAGACAAAGAAGAGTGCCGATCGTCCTTGTGTGCGAGATTTGCCATGATGAAACACGGCAACGGGGTCAGAAAACAACACCGTTCCAGCGGCACCGACACAGGTATGCCAGTCTGCACGAGGGACGATCGCAGCCATCTCTTCATCCGTAATTCCCATGTCATAGGGATTTGTCTCAATGCGCTTGGCGAAGCTGGCTTGAATGCGTCGGACGATCGCAGCGGGCGTTTTTGAGCGAGGAATATACTCGTAAGGCCCCGTCTCTATTGCCACATCTGACAAATACACAAAGAGCTTAATCACACGGCGATCTTCTAAATCTCGGTGCCAGAACTCAGTAGTAACAGGATGCTCATTGGCGAAGTCGCGCCGAAGATGCACGCCCTGAAACGCGACGGGCAGCCCAATGTAGCTTTCAATGATATTGAGCAATCGTTGATTTTGCGCCCATTGGCTGAATGCAGGCAAGTCGGTCACCGTAAAAATTTGTGGGTAAGCAGGATTTTCAGTGGTACCCCAGGTGCTCAGATCTGTGCGGCTTGCCAGGTCTGCTTGCATCTTAACCAGGAGCTTTTCTGCTTCCTCCAGCATGGGTGTGGTGAAGGGTAGCCCCAACCCTTCCAACGATGTTACAAAAGCGCCCTCTTGGCGGCATGCCTCTGCAATGAGCCGATCTTGTGCCGTGAGCGCGGGCAATTTTTTGGCATGCTGACGGAGTGCCCCCATGTATTTGATTTCAGACAAAAGGCGATCGACTTTTCGACGAATAACGTTCAGCATGAAATGACACTAACTGAAGTGAACAGGAAAACGATTCAGATAAAGACAGGGAAGAAACTTTAGGATCAAAAATGCTCTCGCATGAAATTAAGGGATAGCCAGTGGCTGTAGGCGATCGCATAAAGCTCACCGCCACTGCTCACGCTCTGTTGCAATGGTGTAAGCGATTTCAGAACGCCCGACTGGTTCAGACGTCTCTCTAAGTTTGCTCGCTTCTAAGGCCGATGATCCCAACGAAGCAATCATAAACGCGCCGACCGCTGCCATTTCTAAAGGCCAATCTTTGAAGGGGCGCAAGTATCCCAACAAGTCTGTACGACACCAGTAAAAGTAGCTGCCCAGGCTCTTTGCAATGACTCGCCGGGCCATTTGATGAGAATAACCAATCTCTTGAAGCTTCCAACACACTTCAGGGATATCTTTGGCTAATGACCGAGTGTGGATCTTTTTCTCACTTTCCCACTGACTTGCCCCACAAATACAAACAAGGTGTTTGTTTTGAGTGACAAAAATATCACCTTGAGTCGCGCAATAGCCTGTCCAAAACGCCATGCCGCCCCAATTTTTGACACTTTCGGGCCACATCTTCAGGGCTGTCTGAGCAAGTTCGGTACGGAAAATTGTCGCGGAGAGAAAGATGACACCGCCTACGGTATAGTGACCCTCGATACAGCGCTGAAAGGCTGCTTTACCGGGAACAGGGCTCTGCTCAAAATCAGTTGGCAACCAAAGATCGGGGTTGTACTGATCGAGCGTTTTATAGTAAGCTGCGTAGTTCAAATACAGTAAGCCAAGCTCAGGATTCTTTTTAAGCGTCTGAATGATGAAAGAAACGGTACCCGCATCGATTGGATCATCGTCACCCAACGTCCAGGTAAAGCGACTGCTTGAATCACTTAAACAAAGGGCAAGATTTCTCATGCCACCAATATTTTCCTGATTGCGAACGGACCTCAAAGTCGCTTCACCAAGCACTTGCTGCCACTCATGAATGATAGCTTGAGTATGATCAGTCGAACAGTTGTCATAGACTGTAATCTCGCAGTCATCTTCAAAGCCCTTAATTTCTTGTGCTAACCAAGCAAGCTGTATCTGTAGTTGGGGCGCTCGATTGTAGGTAGGAATGGCGATTGAAAGTAGTTTCGTCATAACCAATGATGTGCTAGAGATGTACGTTTTCTTTGGCAGGGCGATAACAGGTGAATGTAGGGGCAAGCCAGGGCGATGGGGGAGGTTCAATCAAGCGGTTTCAAAACTCAATGCGTGTTACCGGGCACAACGGTTGGGTTTTCATGATGTAAGGAGGCACCGTTGAAGGACTTCCAGCAACTAACCCTTAACGAATTGGCTCTGTAGCTAAGAAAATAAACCAATCAATACAGCTGTTGATAGAGTCTTTGTTGTATCTTCACCTTAAATAAAAAGGTTGCTTGTTTTGAGCTTACATTATCTTTACGATAAGTCTATTTTGCTTAGAAACCAAAATCAGCGGCTCTATGCCTCGGCAATTTCCACTGACATAAATAACAGAACATTAGCAGTGGGATTCGTGAATTTAGAGGTAGCTTGTTCTAAGCTTTAAATAAGGCCATTACCTGACGAAAAGCATTAGGTAAAGTGTTAGGCAAAGCATTAGTTAAGTAGAGCTTGCATTAAGCTAATGCTCTTTCAAGGCGGTTAGCAGTCAGCGGTTAGCCCATCCAGCAGGTTCACTTTCATTGTATCCATTTCGTTATTTGTGAAAGGCCGCAGTGGAGATATAGTGAGTAGATTTGCTGTTAGAAGAAATACTGACCGAATAATGGCTGTCCACTTCTGGCACCAGCGGTTAACTGTTGACGTTGGAAGTCAACGCCGCTGAACTGCTCATAGCTACTCAGACTTCGCTGTGTGCCTAACCCATAGCGATCGAGGCTGATCTGGCTTGATGCTTCAATTTGCAAAAGGTGCTTTAAGCGCTGATGGGCCACTTGATCGAGCCGCCACCAGTAATCATGCTCTTCCCAATGTCTCGGCTTGCCAGGGCGGGTATATTCGTGATAGCAAGTGACCTGATTGGGATGGTAGATGTCCCAACCATGAGTCCAAGCTCTGACTGCTAGATTGATTTCCTCTCCTTGAAAATAAAGCTGTGGATCGTAGGGAACGTCCTGAAGCATTTGGGAGGGGGCAAACCAGAAGCCTGCTGCTATAAACATGCCGAGCTGTGGTTTTATGTCGTAGCACAGGCTGGCACCACTAGCTAGGCTCAAAATACCTTGTTCTGTAAAGTGAGAGGCCACCAGCCGTGTGGGTTCGCCAGGATGTAAGTGATTGGGTGGGGTGTAGGCAGGTGGGTAGGCCGTGAGTAACGGCTTGGCACTAGGGCAATGCATCAGCATGTGCAGCAGCAATTCATCCCAACCATGCACAAAGCGCATGTGGCTATCAATTTGAAGGGTGTAAGGCTCACCATCCCAAAGTGACTGAGTTTTCGATCGCGCCCAACACACGCCACGGCTGCGATCGGCGTCCACTAACAATAGACGACAACAGGATAAATACTCTACTGGGAGAGGATCAATTCCTGGCTTCCCCTGCCAGACAATGCCAAAGGACAAATTCTGTGGGTAAACCGCCTTTTGAATAGCATCCTTGACCGTAGCCGTTAATTCTGGGTCACGATAGCTAGCAATTTGAATAAAGATGTGAGACACGCGATGAAAGGCTCTAGAGAAGAGGTTCTAGCATAGTAGAACAGGGTGCGAGAGTACTTTCCCTGTCGAGGGAGATACCCTGCACCCGTTTTGATTCCATTGCTCACACCACCGAATTAGTGCCGTTTTGAAGCCGCTGATTAGACAAGGTGAGGCGCGATCGCCCTACTGATTAGAGTCATGACAACGGAAGCACATGCTCAGCAACAACTCTAGGGGCAAAGCACCAAATTGCTGCTGCCACCAGGGAAGCCATTGGAGACCCAACCGGCCGTTGGTTTCGCAATCTGTACCCAGTTACGACCATCGGGACCTCGTTTCGAGGTGGCTGGCGTAGTGGACAAATCAACACGCTCTAAATTCGCTACACCGCCAACGGTGGCAGAATCGGGCGTCGCCTCTCTGCGGATGGCTAAGCCCAAGGGTTGCATGACACGACGGCACGTGTTGCCTGTAGGGGGGGTTGTTCCACTGCACGGTTTAAGGCTTGCTGTCTGCAAATAGCCGCTAACAGGGCTACTGATGCCGATAAAGCCACTGCTACCGTTGTCTGCTAGAGTCACTTTGGTTTCAGCGTTGAGGGTGCTAACCACAGCGCTTGTGGTGGTGGCTTGCTTGTAAACAGAAACTTTTTTGTTGACGGCGCGGCATTGCCCAATCAATGAGCCTTGAGCGGGAGCGGCTGGCTGGCTGGTGGGTGCGGGTTGGCTTGTGGGTGCAGCAGTCGGGCTGGGGTCAGCGCCGAAAGCGGGAATGCTGATGCTCATCGCTGTGATTGCAGCCACCATTGCACCAGCAGATAGTTGGAAAGATACGAGTCGTTTCATCGATGTTTTCATTGATCATTGTCCTCTTCAAATTCAAAGCACGAGGTTTAATTGTTTGCGGCAAAATTCCTGCACTGAATCTTACACGCAAAGGCGTAATCCACAGCTAAAAAGCGTAAGGAGTGTAACGTTTGGGATAATGAAACAAATTCGTTGTCATCAGACGTGTGGATGGCTCACCGCTGTCAGCTTTCAGCTATGTTGAAGATTCGCTTCTTCCGCTTTTTTCGGTATCTCACGCCAGTCACGCTACATGAGATTTTTAAGCGGACTGGTCAGCAACGGTTGCCTGGTCTTGCGTCGGAGATGGCATACAATGCGATGTTGGCATTGTTTCCTGGTATCTTGGCGCTGCTGACAGCGATCGGCCTGATTGGGTTTTCTCAAGCCACGTTTCAAGACCTTGCCAGCCAGGTGAGCCGCATAGCGCCACAAGATGCGCTGACGCTCATTCAAAACTTTATTGGCGAAATTGGTACGCAACGGAATCAGGGGCTTTTTTCTGTCAGCTTCATTGTGGCGCTATGGGCCGCTTCGGGGGTGCTCAGTGCGGCGATGATCGCGCTTGATCAGATTTATCAGGTGCCATTGCATAAAGTACGCCCTTTTTGGAAGGCAAAGCTGGTGTCGTTAGGGTTAACGCTGGGTACCATTCAATTGCTGATTTTTGCGTCTGTACTGGTTTTTATCAGTGACTTTATTGTGCAGGTCGTGGCACAAAGCAGTGGTACCTTGCAACCAGGACTCCTCGCGGTGTGGCGGCTGTTTACTTGGCCTGTGGCGTTGGGCATCATTGCTCTTGCCTGCGGGTTTATTTACCGCTATGGGCCAAGTCGCTGGACGGCTGGAACGCCGATTCTTCCAGGCGCTGTTGTAGCAGCCGTTTGCTGGGCCTTGCTTTCGGGCCTGTTTCGCTTTTACGTTTCCCATTTTGGGAGCTACAACCGCGCTTATGGAGCGATCGGGGCCGTGATTGTCTTGCTGCTATGGCTCTATCTCAGTTCGCTGATGATGCTGATTGGTGCTCAGTTGAATGTCACGATCGGTGAGGCGATGCAGCGGCAGCAGCAAAAAGCCAGCTCTGAGTCTCGATCGAACATACTCTAAAGTGATTTTCAATAGGGGAAGATGAGTATAGAAGGAGACGCAGGTCAAGCATGCAAATTCATCGTTATTTAGCAGGGTGTTTCTTGTGTTTCTGTTTGCTTGTCTTACCTGGCTGTCAGTCTACTGTGGTAATGCCTAACACCACGCGCCTGACTCTGTGGCAAGGAGTCAATCCACCCTCCAATCGAGCTGTATTACAGCAGTTAGTAGACCAGTTTAATCTTGAGCATCCGACGATTCATGTAGAGTCCCTTTACGTTGGGCAGAGTGACCAGCAATTGCCCAAAATCTTGGCGGCGATCGTGGGCAATGCGGCTCCCGATTTGCTCTGGTATTCACCATTGCTGACAGGTCAATTGGTTGAACTTGAGGCGATCCGTCCCTTAGAGGATTGGTTTAACGTCTCACCTCTACGACAACAGCTTGATCCCACCCTCCTTGAGAGTATGGCGCTTGAAGACCATCTCTGGTCGATTCCCTTTGGCACTAACAACGTTGGCGTCTACTACCGCCCTAGCCTGTTTCGAGCAGCGGGAATCAACGCTCTACCTAAGACGTGGGCAGAGTTTCGCCAGGTTGCCCGCCGGCTTACGCGCGATATAGATGGGGATGGACGGATTGACCAGCACGGCATGTTGCTTCCTTTAGGCAAAGGCGAGTGGACGGTGTTTATGTGGCTCCCGTTTTTGTGGAGCGGTGGAGGATCGCTGGAGGGAGGAGAGGGTGTGAGGGTGCAAGGGGAGCAGGGGAAAAGTGTCCAAGCGTTCAAGTCTCAAGCTTCAACCAGCTTGGTGAGCGATGGCGCGATCGCGGCTCTGCAATTTTGGCGTGATTTAATTGATGATGGTTCGGTTGAACTATCTACGCCGGAACGGGGTTATGAGCTGGATGGGTTTCTGGCGGGTAGAGTTGCTATGCAGCTATCGGGACCCTGGACGCTAGGACAGCTTGAGCAGACGGGGGTAGACTTTGGAGTGTTACCGATTCCCAGCCAGGTGACTCAGGCAACGGCGATCGGGGGTGAAAACCTGTTTTTGCTTAAAACCACGCCTGAACGCGAACAGGCGGCCCGAATTTTTGCAGCATATGTGATGAGTGAGCTGTTTCAAACGCAGTGGGCGATCGCAACGGGGTACTTGCCCACAAATCTAAAATCTCGGCAAAGCAAAGCTTATCAGGACTACAAAGCAAAGCAACCCGTTGTGGATGTCTTTTTGTCACAGGCTCCTTACGGACGATCGCGCCCGATTTTCTCTAGCTATAATCGCATCTCAGAACAATTGGGACGGGCGATCGAGGCGGTGCTCTTAGGGCGTAGTACACCGAGCGATGCTTTAACAGCGGCTCACTAAAACTGTGACTTAAGCCAAGCCTTTGCCGTCTAATAAGGCATCCTTTTGCCGCAGGTCAACCTGAAATACCGATTCTTCCGTTGAGCAATCGCAGCCGTTTTCTACTTGGTTCAGCCATCCATTTGCCGAAAGTCTAAATCTAGAGCAACCCGTTGCCAAAAGTTCAAGCCCTTCTCATAAGAAAAAGTTATATTTTATCGCTAACGGCTCCTAAAGCCCTCAGAGTCATTCTTTGAGCTTCGTTGAGTCCGATGCTATGGCTGATATTCATACCCTCATAGGGGCGCGGTACTCTTAAGGTTGATTGGCACAATAGTGTTTCAAGGCTCCAACGTTTGATTGTCTCGTCAAAACTGCCGCTAAAGAGGGATGAGGTGGATTGCAGTGGGACGACTTTTGGGGAATCTGCATCGGCTTGATTGCCACTGTCCTTTGCAGGCACGTTCAATTGGCACATCATTGTTGAAACTAAGTCGGTATGTCCTTTCAGTACCTGAGCGCACTTACCAGTTTTAACAGCCATTTGCCATTGGAACTAAAGGCAACCGAGATGACAGGAGCTGTATGCTCTTCTAGAGTTTGGATACATTTGCCTGCATCCAGATCCCAAAGTTTGATCGTACGATCGTAGCTGCCACTGGCTAAGAGTGGTCTTTGTGGATGGAATGCCACTGACCAAACCCAGCTACTATGGCCCTGTAGAGTATTGAGGCAGTGTCCGGTTTGCCAGTGCCACAGCTTGATGGTGCCATCGGCGCTACCACTCGCCAAGGTAATCTCATTCGATTTCCGGTTGAGCTGCATCTAGAAGAGGCGATCGCACGTATCACAGTCGATGATGAAGACACTTACACTACTGGGCGGTTTGACATTCTGGCGATCAATAAAGCCGCACCGCGAGAGGGTAAGCCGTTTGGGATTTTGATCATTGAGGTGAAGAATAGCTCCATCTCATTAACGCCTGGGCTACCCCAACTGCTCACCTATGCACATCAGAGTTTGATGCATCAAGACTCAGTATGGGGCTGGATTACAAATGGTACAGACTATCAGTTTGTGTCTTTGCGACAGGGGAGTACACCAACCTATCAGTTAATGCCAACGCTGCACCTTTTTGAACCCGATCGTGCCTTACAACTCCTGCAAACATTGAAAGCACTTTGTCAGTTGCAAGGGCAACCAAAGCCAGCCGTTGCTTAAGCATTTTAGACAACTCACATATCTAGAGTAATCCTGTCCTAGAATAGATAGTCTGTAATGCAACGATCGAGGCTTTTGTGTCCTTAACGCTTCACCCTGACCACTTGCAGGCCATTCAAGCCCACGCTGATCGCACCTATCCCGAAGAGTGCTGTGGTTTGCTGTTGGGCACGATCGCCGCTGATGAGAAGGTCGTGCATGAGGTTTACACAACACCCAACGCGTGGGATCAAGATGTGGCCACTGTCCTCAACGATCGAGAAGGCTTGACGAAGACTCGTCGTTATTGGATTGCGCCGGAAGATTCGCTAGCAGCCATGCGCGAAGCACATCAGCGCGATTTGGATATTATTGGCATTTATCATTCCCATCCTGACCATCCAGCAATCCCTTCAGAGTGCGATCGCGCGATCGCCTGGTCACAATACTCTTACCTGATTGTCTCCGTTGAGCAAGGCACTGCGATCGACTGTCGCAGTTGGATACTAAACGAGCAACACCAATTTGACCCCGAAACTATCCAACTTGCTGCACTGGCTCGAATGTGAAGCCGTTCAGCAATCTGGTTCCATCCTTCTTATCCTTTAGCTTTTCTCTACCATGCTAAATCCCGATCTGAATGACATTCAACTGACTAAAGAAGAGTACGAACGGTACTCGCGGCACCTGATCTTGCCTGAAGTGGGGCTAGAAGGGCAGAAGCGCCTCAAAGCCGCCAGCGTTTTGTGCATTGGCACGGGTGGACTCGGTTCCCCTCTGCTGCTCTACCTTGCCGCTGCGGGTATCGGACGCATAGGTATTGTGGACTTTGATACGGTCGATTTCTCTAACCTGCAACGACAGGTCATCCACGGGACCTCCTGGGTGGGCAAGCCCAAAATTGAGTCTGCCAAAGACCGCATTCACGAAATCAACCCCTACTGTCAGGTAGACCTTTACGAAACGCGCCTCACCTCTGAGAATGCGCTGGAGTTGTTCAAAGACTACGATGTCATTGTGGATGGAACGGACAACTTCCCGACCCGCTATCTCGTTAACGATGCTTGCGTGCTGCTCGACAAGCCTAACGTCTACGGCTCCATCTTTCGGTTTGAAGGGCAGGCAACCGTCTTTAACTACGAAGGTGGCCCCAACTATCGTGACCTCTATCCCGAACCACCTCCACCCGGATTAGTTCCTTCCTGTGCTGAAGGTGGCGTGTTGGGCATTCTGCCGGGGATCATCGGTGTGATTCAGGCGACGGAAACGGTCAAAATCATTCTCGGCAAGGGCACTACGCTTAGCGGTCGTCTACTGCTGTACGATGCCTTGAACATGAGCTTCCGGGAACTCAAGCTGCGCCCTAATCCCGTTCGTCCCGTTATTGAAAAGCTGGTTGACTACGAAGAATTCTGTGGCATTCCCCAAGCAAAAGCCGCTGAGGCAAAGGAGCAAGCTGGTATGCAAGAAATAACCGTGCAAGAACTCAAGCAATTGTTGGATAGCGATGCGAACGATTACGTCCTGCTGGATGTTCGCAACCCACACGAGTACGAGATTGCGAAGATTCCCGGTGCCGTGTTAGTGCCGCTGCCTGATATTGAGAATGGCGCTGGCGTGAGTCAGGTGAAGGATCTGTTGAATGGTCATAAGCTCGTCGTGCATTGCAAGATGGGTGGTCGATCGGCTAAGGCGATCGGCATCCTCAAAGAACAAGCAGGCATCGACGGCATCAACGTGAAAGGTGGCATTACGGCATGGAGCCGGGACGTTGATTCGTCGGTACCGGAGTATTAGAGTAGAGGGTTAGGGTGTAGGGCGTAGGCGGAAAAACGCTGTTACCCTACACCCCACACCCCATCCCCCTTCATGCTGGAAAACGCTCGTTTCTTTCATCAGTTTGCGGCCTTGCTGAATGCTGGCATTCCTGTGCAGCAAAGTTTAGGCATGGCGGGAAAGGATGGTAGTGCAACCTTACAGCGCATCCTGAAAGAAGCCAGTTTGAAGATTGAAATGGGTCAAGATCTGGCGACCTCACTGGAAGGACGATCGCCCTACTTTGACGGCTGGACGATCGCCCTGATTCGATCAGCCGAATACAGTGGCTCATTGGCAGACACCTTTGAGCGATTGGCGATCGGATTTGAAACTGAAAGCAAACGGCTACTCTTATACCGCTCCGTACTGCTTCAAAGCTCAATTTGTTTCATGGGTGTAACGGCATTACTAAGCGTCGTACTGCCAAAAGAAGCCATGACATGGTTGACCTTTGGAATTATGTTCTGTGCGTTATTTTTCTTTGCCCATATTGCGACTGCTGGTGCAGGTGTGGTGCTGTATCAGGTCATGTCGAAAATACCGTTGCTCAAAAGGATTGCTCAGGTGCGATCGCTTCTTTACTTCACAGAACTAGAGTTGCCGCTACGGTGTGGCGTACCCATCCTGCAAGCGCTTGAGCTAATTCGTTTGCGCATTCCTGATCTGGCGTTGCGGCAGAGTTTGGCGATCGCGGCTCGTCAGATTCAGGCAGGGCAGAGCTTGAGTCAAAGCCTTGAGGGGAAACTGCCGCCGTTGGCACTGCAAATGCTGCGGACAGGCGAAGAGACGGGCAACCTGGATGAAATGTTGGGCAAACTGTCAGCGTATTACGAAAGCGATCTGGAGCGTCAACTGAAACAGCTAGAGGCAATGCTGCGACCACTGAGCATTCTAGCGGCAGGCTTTTTTGTATTGCTCATCGGCGTTCAAGCCATCACCTCATTACTTAACGCCTTGCCTGATTAAAAAAAGGGGCAAGTAACCTTGCCCCCTCAAATTCATCAATCCTCAACTGAACGGCTATTTCTTCCCAACAGAGTCTTCAATCTGGTCGAAAATTGCGCCATCTTCAAAGAATTTCTTCTGGAAATCGCTCCAGCCGCCATAATCTTTGATGGTACCGAGGGTCTTCACAGGTGGGAATTTATCGGCATTTTCTTTCGTCTTGGCCGCATCAGCATCAAGCGGTCTGAAACCAACCTTCACAAATTCTGCTTGTGCTTCCGGAGTGAACAGATAGTTCACAAATGCTTCAGCCACTTCACGAGTGCCGTGTTTATCCACGTTTTTGTCTACGATCGCAACGGGCGTGTCAATCGACACGTTGGTTTCAGGCACCACATACTCTACTTTTTCACCTTTACTCTTAGCAAGAATGATCTCGTTTTCGTAGTTCAACAACGCATCACCCTGACCTTGCTTAGCAAAGGAATCGGTGGATTCCCGTGCATCTTTTGCCAGCACAGCGACGTTCTTAAAGGCTTTGGTGACAAACTCTTTGGTTTTCGCTTCGTCTTTAGTAGTCTTCAGGCCGTAATCCCACAATGCAAGGAAATTCCAGCGAGCACCACCAGAGGTTTTGGGGTTTGCAGTGACCCATTTCACATCATCTCTGGTCAAATCGGTAAAGGTTTTGATCTGTTTGGGGTTGCCTTCGCGGGTCACAATCGCCACAACCGACTTTGCCACAATACCGTTATTTGGCTCTTTCTTGTCCCAATCAGCATTGACCAAGCCTGCTTTCACCAACTTGCCTGTGTCAGCAGCTAGCGCTAGGTGAGTTATATCGGCTTCTAGACCGTCAATAATGGCGCGAGTTTGAGTGCCTGAACCACCATAGCTCTGCTTGAAGGTCACATTCTGTCCGCCATGCTCAGTCTTCCACTTTTCAACAAATTTTGGGATGATGGCGTCATGAGCAGCTTTAGGTACGGCGTAACCAACTAGGGTCAGTTCGACATCTTTTTTCTGGTCTGCAACGGGGCTAGCGCTACCAGAAGTGCCGGGCGCTGAAGCGTTATTGCTTGAAGAGCAAGCAGCGATCGCAGCGCTTAGTACGACTCCCACAACCATGAGGGAGACAAATTTTCTGAATGAACTGAATCTTAATCGGTCTGTAAATCGGTGAATCAACGTACCCAAACCATTGGGTTTCTGTTGCCGGAGGGTCATTCCATGTCTCCTTAATGTGCGAATAGCCAGTCGGAATAACGTAGGTTGTGTGTCAATAAGCAATCATACAAACAAACGTAAGCAAAAACAATAAAAAACCCGCATTTTTACATCGGGTTTTAGGGAATTGACTAAGTTTCGTGTCATTCCAGCGGTAGAGGTGTACATCGCCTGCATGGAAAGCTGCGACTAAAGAGACATTTTCTTATTTTCACCGCCTTCTGCTGGTTTCCCGGTTGTGACCGCTTTTAGCAAACCAAGGGTATGTGCCACAAAGCCAGATGGTGCATCCCAGTATTCAGCTTTCTCGACCGTGACTTTTAGTAGGGCAATGTTTGGCTCCTCTAAACCGTTGGGGAACCATGCTTGAAGTTTTGGCTGCCATCGTTGCTGAATTTGTTGCCGATCTTGCACCAGTTGAGCCGTGCCAGAGAGCGAAACATATTGCTGCTTATGAGGATCGGCAAAGCTCACGTTTACCTGCTGGCGACGATCGATTTCATCCACTTTAGGCGATTGGCTAGAGGTGAAAAACCAGAGGGTGCCATCATCGTCAATCTCTCCATTGCACGACATGGGACGACTGTGTAGACCACCGCTCTCATCAAGCGTCGTCAGCATGGCGATGTCAATGCTTTTGACTAGAGCTTTTAGCTTTTGAAAGGAGTCTGTTTGTTGGGGAGCTTGAGCTGTCATCGTTGTACTGCGCTTATTGTTCCCCTTTAAACTAAAGAAAGCCAATCACAGTTGCGTCTTACCACAGGCTTAAAGCGTCGAGCTAAAAGTACGAAGAAACTGAGGCAGCTCAATGAAAAAAACCGATGTAAAAATGAGATCTAAGGTCATGAATTGTACGTAGATTGAGAGTTAGCATTCGGTAATGAAGCTTTAGTGTTATCTAAAGGTAATGTCCGAACGCTAACCCTTTACAGCGATGCAGTGATTGAGCCAGGCTTATTGAGCCGTTGGATCGACGCCAAGCTGCTGGAGAATGCCAAGTTGGTCAGAACTGCCCCATCGCTCCACCATTTGACCGTTCTCAAAGCGGGCGATTTGCATACCTCGCGCACTAATTTTTCGACCCGTTGCTGGCACACCTAAAAAGTCACCCTGATGTGTCCCTTTGACGGTATAGGCGATCGCAATATTGTCATCATCTATAACCAGATGGTCGATCGCTATACTCAAGTCTGGAAACGCTGCCCGGAAGCCGGTGAAAAATTTGATGAAGCCTTCTGGTCCCAAATCCTGGTCGGGTGCTGGATCATGATCAAGGGCAGTGGGTGCGATGACATCACGTAAGGCGGCGAGGTTCCCGCTATTAACGGCTTCCCCAAAGCGTTGCATTACAGCGATGTTGTCTTGCTGGCTCATAGATTTCCTCTCGTATGAATAGAGTGGTTAAGCAAAGGGCAGCCGATTGGCTTGAGTTTCCTTTTAGTTAAAGGCTCTCAACGTTTTCACGGACAAGTACTCAAACTTTCCTACTATAGGGAGATGCTTGGGTCGCCGCGTCCTCCGATCGGAGTAGGTTTTGCAGGAGATGGAAAGCGCTAGCGACACGACTCTAGCTCTAAATCCCACTCCATAACCCGTCCATTCCACCTGAGTGCAAGTACACAGCCGAGTTAGCCTCACTCATGTCATCAAACCGAGCAGCGATCGCTAAGACGCTTTTACGTCAGGAAATTTTTGCACACAGCTTCCACTGTTCATCCATAAGTCTTATTAAACAGAAAGCTTCTGCGTTGATCAGCACCTAGCCATGAGCACACCCCACACATTCACTCCACCATATTTGAGAACTAACTCTTGAAAGCACATCAGTAAGTCTAGAGCCTGCTATTCATTCCACAAGCTCTAGACTCTTACTTCAGCAACGTCTACTTATGACGCAAGCTATGATCCAGCTAAGATGGGAGCCACTCTTGCCAGCACCTCATCTCTTGTAGCGTAACCATCAAAGGCTTCATTACCAAAGGGAATCGGTGAGTCAGGACGCACTTCTTGGTAAAGCACTTCCTTAGACTTCCGAATCCAGGGACGGACATTAGCATTGTAAAACGTCTGCCGTAGATAGCGAATGCCAGCCGCATGTCGAGCTTCCACACTATGTATTTCTAGAGCACCTGCTAACACAGCTTTACCAGCCTCACCAGCCGCCTGCAAATTTTGTACCTGTCCTTTGTAAGCAGCTACCCCTGTATCTTCAACGAGTTGTAATGCAAGGAGGAAATCTTCAGGATTGGCAAATGGGTCTCTGCTGAGTATGGCGTTGTAATTGGGATTTGCAGGAATCGTGATTGCGTCTGGATTGCCACCTAGTGCAGTTAAGACAGTCGAGAGGTCAGGCACGTGCAGGGTTTCATCCTCTCCATAAGACCGCACTGCCGCCTTTGCTGGCTCTGGCAGACTGGTCAGGCTACCACTCTCAATTTGGGTCAAGGCACGACGATAAAAATCAGCTTCCAATTTCTCCAGGGTGAGTGCGTACTCAACGACTTGTCGGGGTGTCAAGACTGCGGTTTGAGCGTAAGCGGGTGCGGTGGGCGTAATAAAAAGAGTCGTCAACAGGAAGAGCACGACAAACAGCAGAAAGAACACGACGCTTGCAATGAGGGACAAGGTTTTGGTGCTCACTCGCTCCAGGATGGTTATTCCAAAGCGCTGAACCTGCGATTGTGCCGTGGGTGCTGCCTGCTCTAAGACGAGATTTGAAAAAATGGTCATGGTAAAACTCCTTAGTTCAGGCAACGAGTGCGCCAGTAATGGGATTATTCAGGATCTTCAGCGAAGCAACGATCGCCACAATTTGCTTTGGTGTGTACAGTTCATCGTAAGGTCGCCCTTTGAATGGGTTAAGTTCAGGGACTAACTCAGCATCGCTCACTGCACGATCGCTATCAGGTTCAGTAGAAGGGCGTTGTAATAATCCGCGAACTCCTGCTGTATGGCGCGCTTCTACCGAAACAATTGAACCAGCCGCCAAGAGATAGGTGGGATCTTTAAGGCTTGGTCCAGCACCGTTATAAGCGTGAACGCCAGTATCTTCGAGTGCAACAGCGGTGTTCAGGATGGTATTACGGTCAGCTAGGACAGCCTCTAAACCAGCCTGATTGAAGCTAAGGTCTCGAAACCTGAACGTTGTGTTCTTTCCTAAAACTTTACGGAGAAATTTGACGTGCGTTGCTTCGTGTTTGCCAATGGCTTTCAGATAATCAAATTCCTTGGCATCAGTAATCTTCCCAGACGCAAGCGCGAGCACGTAGAACGCTGCTTCTAGTTCTTCTAGTAAGAGAGCGAAGTTAAGGATACCAACATCGTCAGCATTGAAGGTCAACGTTTTGATGGATTTACCAGATTGGGCTAAGACTGTTTTTGGCAGAGTGGTCAAAACCGCTGTACCAAGACTAAGAAAACCCCATTTCAGCAACGCACGGCGCGAAGGCGCACCCCGCTGAGGAGATGCAATTGGAAAAGCCATAAGTGGTGATGCCTCTTAAATTTACACAAGTAGTTCCGTAGATTTTGAGTATCATTCAAAACCTAAAAACTATTTCAAACTAAGGGTAAATACTGAAACTAATGACTTCCTCTGCCTGTGGAAGGATACGTCAAAGCTGCTTTTGAGCTAAGCGAACCACAAAATCGCTCGATTACCAGTAAAAGTCTGGGTATAATCAAGCTCAGCAAACGAACAGAGTGATAAGCAGCTCAATGTTGTCGAGAAGGTATACGCCGATCGCACCACTTTAGATCTATAGCTCGGTAAAAAGTGAGGAAATTAAAGACCTCATCAAATTTGCCTTGTCAGACTGCTGCCTACCATGAGTGCGATCGCCATGACGCTGCTTGAGGTGAACATTTCAACGCAGGCAGTCATGCAAATTGGACGGTTAATGAGGTGATACAACTGTTTCAGGCGCAGCAGTCCCACCCATGTTTTATGCTTTGTGATCCAGACGAAGTGCCTGTTCCAGTGCAGCTTTTTCTTTGGCTCGATCGACATAGGGTTGAAGCCTTGCAACATCCCAACCTGTCAGCAGACGCATATTGGCTAAACTCATGCCGCGCATCAAGAGTTCCACACACCAGGTTTGTTGAGTTTGCTCGATCACAGGTGGTTGTCCATCTGGGGTGAGCAAGCCGTCGGTGAGAGAGTGCCAAAGCTGAAGTAATTCACGCTCAGCAAGGGGTTGTTCAGATGGGTTTAGGAACGTGGCTGGCTGGCTGTCTTTTCGGCTTCGCAGCCATTGCGTGAGCGGGTTGCGCGTGTACGAGCCGTAGCGTTTGCCCATCAGCCACTGATTAACGGGTACCTGTCGTACAGCGCCCTGTGTGATTTGCAGAAGCTGTTGATGTGGGTCGCTGATGTGGTGCGATCGCTCTAATTGGCAAATCTCTAGTGGACTCAATCCTGCGCCAAAGAGAACGTAGGCGATCGCATACTCTTGCAGTCCCAGTTTTTTAGCGCGTTGCAAGATGGTATGGACTAAGGAAGCCGGAAGATCCGCAACTTTTTCAGTGGCAGCGGTTTTAGTGAGTGTGGCAGTTGAATTAAATGGAAGCAATCCAAGCGCCGTCGGGCTTGCTTCTGAAGAGGGCGACACCGCACCCTGAAGAAAAAGCGTCACCAGGTTTTCAAGAAAGTCATCTCGGTCCTGCCAAAGTTGATGGAATTCGCTAGTGAACTCAATCACGGCGTAGCCCAACAGCATGCCATTAAGCAATCCTGCAAGCTTTTCGGCAGGAATGTGTGTGTCGAGTTGTCCCCGCTTAATCACCGTTTCAAAATATTTGGCAACGTAGCGATTGGCTTGCGTAAACCCACGCCCGATCGCCTCTCGGTTTTTGGCAGGATATTGTCCGGCTTCGCCCACGACCGATCGCACCACAGCAGGCACCTGATCCATTGCGGCTAAGGAGGCAGTGGCATAGTCTTTAAGCGCCTGGTAGATATTGCTGGTCTGATTGGCCTTCCGAATGAGCGTTTGACCGAGATGCGCAAACACGCCTGCATCTTCAATCACCGCTAGCAGCAAGCCATGCTTGTTTCCAAAGTGGCGAAAGAGCGTAACTTCATTGACGTCCGCCAGTTCTGCAATCTGCCGCGTCGTTGTATCGGTCACACCCTGAACAGCAAACAACTCCAGCGCTGCATGAATTAAACGCTGTCGAGTTGGGTTTCGTTGAGCAGACATGGGCAAAATGTAAGTAACACTTGCAAGATTTAAAGTTCGCTGTTAGGCTACAGGTGTAAGTAACACTTGCATTCTCTCCTACTGTAACGGGTTCTTTTGCAAACGAGCCGCTGATAAGTTCATTAGAGGCGCGATCGCTTGAACAGGAGTATTGATACTTGCCTCATCGGGCTTCTTGCTGCTGGGATGGGGCAGGTTGTAGAGAGAGTAAGCCTGCCAGTGCTGCAAGGTTAGACACTGGTTCGTTGTGGTCATTTTGACAAGGATTTTCATGACTTCTAATTCTCTTGAAACTGCCTCCGAAAGCAGGCAGTCGATCGCGCTGAGCTGGGTCAATGTGGTGTTTTTTGGGACATTTCACGCCCTGGCACTCCTGGCACCCTGGTTCTTCTCCTGGACAGCGCTGGGTGTCACGCTTGCGTTGCACTGGCTCTTTGGCAGTATTGGTATTTGCCTGGGCTATCATCGCCTACTGACGCATCGTAGCTTTCAGGTACCCAAGTGGCTGGAGCGCACGATTACGTTGATTGGTGCGTTGGCACTCCAGGGTGGCCCGACGTTTTGGGTCGCTGGGCACCGCATGCACCATCTCTATACCGAAGATAACGAAAAAGACCCGTATTCGGCTCAAAAAGGCTTTTGGTGGAGCCACATGATGTGGTTGTTCTATCCTCAAGCGCGTTTCTTCGATCGCAACTCGTACCGCCAGTTCGCGCCAGATATTGATAAAGATCCGTTCTATCGTTTCCTCGATCGCTACTTCTTGCTGCTGCAAGTGCCCGTGGGTGTAGCACTCTACCTGGCAGGTGGCTGGTCGTTTGTCATCTACGGCGTGTTTTTAAGAGCGGTCTTACTTTGGCACAGCACCTGGCTCATCAATTCTGCCAGCCACATGCGAGGCTACCGCACGTTTAATCCTGACGACAATTCGCGGAACCTCTGGTGGGCAGCGATTCTTACTTACGGCGAAGGCTGGCACAACAACCATCACGCCTACCCCAATGTGGCAAAGGCTGGGCTGAAATGGTGGGAACTGGACATGACCTGGTGGTCGATTCAAGCTCTCAAGAGCCTTGGCCTAGCGAAAAGAATCGTGATGCCGCCAACAAGCTGATTGTGGTTGTATTTAGAATCGCTTTCGTACATGTCCCCTAGAACCGCTACAAGTATTGTGTTTCTGGGGGATTTGGCTATTAGAAACGAAGTGCTTGCCATTTATATCTCTAAGCAAGATAATTCAGGAAAAGTAGCCTAACTCTGGCAAAATGTCTAACATTCCCCCTTGGTTTGCTGATCGAGAAAAAACAGGAATCCTAACAGTAAGCGCATTTGTTGTTTTTCTAATCTCTTTTTTCCTGATAGCTCTCCGATATTTAGATAAAACTACCGGATCCATTGTTGACGAAATCTTAGGGTTGATCCTCATTACGTCTGCTGCTTACGTATTAATTAGAGAAAGTGAAGCGAACTACTTAAAGTCGATACAACGAAATCCACATAGGTGGCTTGAGAGGGAAGATCCGATCGGCAAGGCTGTTAGAACCCTTGAGAAGCGACCGCTTAAAGACGTACGAAAATTTCGATATGGCCTTAGCAGCCACATCCCAAGCTTAGTAGCTGATCTAGGCGAAAGCCGTGTAGTGCCAGCATATTTGGAGATTCTACAGTACGGCCTTCAGCGAGAACATCCTCACTTGTCTCCTGTAGAATGCCGAGAGCAAGCTATGGATGAATATCGATTCCTCTACAAAGCTTAATCAGTCGTTGGAGCGGTCAGTATTTCATCATCGGGCTTCGTTTCGCGGTCATCCTCATCAACCAGCAGGGGAAATTTCTCCACTTCCGGCAGTTTTTCGAGGGTGAGTCGTGTCTGACTGGAGCCAGAGAGGAGCTTTAAGAGTTTGGGTTTGGGGTCATGCAGAAGATAGATCAGGCGATCGTCTACTTGCAAGCTCTCATTTGCTGGAAAAATGGCTAAACTTCCCTGTCGCTCGATCAGTACTGGCAGCAGTGTATCGGCTGTGATGAGCGATTGCAGGTGCGCCTGTTGTGGCTCGATCGCGTCTTCTCGCAACACGGTTTCTCCCAGTTTGACAGCCCCATCGCTGATGAACTCATTCCAGGCTTTGAGTGTAATTTGAGACGTAAACGCTTGTTGAATCTTGGGTTCTTCGGTAGCGGCTTTGTGCGTGCTGTTGACCTGGGGATCGCGTGGGAAGATGGCTAGAACGCGAGGGGGCCGAAATTCTTCTGCAACCTGTCGGGCGATGACCAGATTCACTTCACCGTTACTGGTCATGGCTAGAAACGTACCCACATGGCTCAGTCCCGCTTCTTCCAACACTTCAGCATCGAGTGCACTGCTGATGAAAATGCGATGATTTTCCTGTTCCGCCTTTTGACGCGCTTCAGGTGCCGTGTCAATGAGCGTAACAGGTTCATCCCGTTCAGTTAATAGGCGTGCAATGAGTAAACTTAAGGGATTGCAGCCCACAATGACGGCTCCAGTGGCTTCGTTGGAGGTGACTCGCAGCAGATTTGCCACCCACTGCGCGGTGAGTGCCTGTAAACAGACTGTGAGAATAATCGTTAGAAAGACGAGCGCTTTGATGGAGTCACCCCCATTAATACCGCGCTGAGTGAGCGAAATGGCAAAAAGGGAGGCGATCGACGCTGAAACAATTCCTCTTGGGCCAATCCAGCAAATAAACAGCTTTTGCCGCCAGTTCAAGCCACTGTTCCAGGTGCAGCACCAAACATTGAGGGGACGCACGACCAGCATGAGGCTTAGTACGGTCAACACACCGCCCCAGCCAAGGGCGATGACGCCTGCGATCGACAGATCGGCTGCCAGCAGCACAAACAAAACGGATACCGCTAGGATAGTGAGCTGTCCCTTAAACCGCTTGAGCAAGCGTTCTTCGGGTATTGATGAGGCTCTTAACGTGATGCCAGCCGCAACGGTTGCCATTAGCCCTGATTCACTTTGCACCGTTTGCGCCAGCCCAAACAGCCCCCACAAGCCTGCCAATACTACCAGGGCTTTCAGGTCATCGGAAAAGCGCCCTCGTTTGAGAATCAAGCCGAGCAACCAGCCGCCAGCGATGCCAATCACGCTACCAATGCCCAACCGTACCATCAACCCACTCATAATGCGAACGGGATCGGCTTCACCGTTTAGCAGGATGTTGAGAACGACAACTGCCAGAATCGCACCAACAGGATCGATGAGGACTCCTTCACCTTCTAGTAAAGCTGCCACCTGCCGATCGACCTTGACCTGTCGCAGCAATGGGTTAATCACGGTTGGCCCCGTCACCACCACCAGAGAGCCATAGAGAAAGGCGATCGCCCAGGGAAATTCACTGAGCCAGTGGGCTGCAACGCCAGCGCCCAGCAAGGTAATGAGGGTGCCGATCGTCACCAGATTGCGCAGGCTACCCGACACGCGACCCAACTCTCGCAGTTCCAGGTTGAAACCGCCCTCAAACAAAATCACCGCTACGAGCAGCGACACAATGACGTCTAGTCCCAAACCCAGGCGATCGGGAGACAGCCATCCAAAGACACTGGGACCCAGCAAAATGCCAGCTAGCAGCAAAAAGACAATGCCCGGAACCTTGAGGAATTCTGCTAATACCTGCGCCCCAATCCCTGCGATGACGGTCAAAATCATTTGCAGAGTGATATCTAGCGATGGTTCCATACATGATCGCAACGAGCGTGCGGGCTTGCAGAGGCTAATGCTTCATTGTACTGGCGTAGCGGATGCTCCAAGGTTGCCTCATCGCTCGATCGGCTTACCAAGACAGGCCAAACCATTGCCTTAATCAGAGTTAATTAGCTTGTCCCGATGCGTATATTGAAAGCGCAACAGCAGCCCCAACGTAATTTGCTTCATGATCCAGTAAAGGACGGTGAGAATCACAAACGTAACCACAACCACTAGCAGTGGGAGTTTTGCTGTCAGATCGTCGATCGTTACCAGCAGCACGTTCCCTGGATCGGTCACCAAATCCCAACTGTTGAAACGTTGGAACCGGCCTAGATAAATGCCAATCGCACAAAGCCCATGAAAAGCTAACTCAACCCACATCACAAGCTTTCGCTGCCCCTGACGCTTCAAATAGTGCCCCTGGTTAATCAGCGAGATGACATACGCCTCAAAGCCACTCACAATGGCAGCAATATGCAAGGGAATGAAGACCAGCGCAATGATCCAGGTAGCGTATCCTACCCGTGTACCCCGAATCAGGTGAATGATGTCTGTCAACAAGTAGGGTGCGTTGGGCAAAAACGCCAGAAAGACAAGCCATCCTAACCACCACACAAAGGGGCGATCGTTGGTTTTGCGCCGAAACAGCCAGAAGCTTAGCACCAGGGGAATGAAGGCTAAAAAGAGGTTCCACAGAATCCAACCGCTGTAGATACCAGAAAAGGCTTCGATCGCCTCTAAGAGTCTTGATTTCATCTCGATCGCTCGACTTCGATAGACCTACCTCTACACAGATTAACCTCTACTTAAGAGCAACCTCCAATCTTTTGGCGTCTGTAAATTTGCATGAGTGAATCTAGAGGCTTAATTCAAGGAACTGTAAAGACGTAGGTCATAGCAATTAGCAGTCAGCAGTCAGCGGTTAGCTAGAGGAAGCTGATGGTTAAAAGCTGTAGCTTGCTTCGCTGAAGGAGTAGGCTAATCCAGATTAGTTTTCGCCCAGTAAATGAGGATTGCTATAACGTCATAGGGATTAACGATCAGCTATGCAATCGCTTAACCACTGTAACTAGGGCACACTGAAAGAAACCTGTTCTGCCCACATTTTTGGAATCTGCATCAGTATGAGAGCACGCATTCAAACACTGACGGAAAACCTGGGACAGGCGATCGTGGGGAAACACGACGCCATTCGGTTGGTACTAGTGGCCCTGATTTCAGGCGGACACACGCTACTAGAGGACGTACCAGGGGTGGGTAAAACCCTGCTGGCAAAGTCACTGGCGCGATCGATCGACGGCACGTTTCAGCGCATTCAATGCACTCCCGATCTGCTGCCCAGCGATGTGACAGGGACAAATATCTGGAATCCCAGCACAGGCGCGTTTGAATTTTTGCCTGGGCCTGTCTTTGCCAATATTTTGCTAACAGATGAAATCAACCGTGCCACTCCCCGCACGCAGTCGGCATTGCTGGAGGTTATGGAAGAACACCAGGTCACCGTTGATGGGCGATCGCGCCAGGTACCCGATCCGTTCTTTGTCATTGCCACTCAAAATCCGGTGGAGTATCAAGGCACGTTTCCGCTTCCAGAAGCGCAAATGGATCGTTTCATGCTGTCGCTCTCGCTGGGTTACCCGTCCGAAACGGAAGAGCTGCAAATGTTGCAGCGACTGCAAAGGCAAGTCAATGTGGAAGAGCTACAACCTTGTTTATCGATCGCCGATATCCAGGAATTGCATCGCCTCTGCACGCTTGTCAAGGTAGAACCAACGCTGCAACAGTACATGCTCAACCTGGTGCGAGCCACACGGCACGATGAAGAGATTACGTTAGGAGTTAGCCCTAGAGGTACGGTTGCTCTCCACCGCGCAACCCAAGCCCTCGCGTTTTTAGACGATCGAGATTATGCCATCCCTGATGATGTGAAGTTCCTGGCACCGCATGTACTCGCTCATCGCATGATTCCAATGGGTGGTCGCAGAGCAAAAACCGTGGTGGAGCGTCTCTTAAGCACTACTGCTATTCCCTAGTAGCTGAAAAGGACAATTGCTGTGGTCAAATCATCATGAAGTGACGGCACTAGTTTTAGCGGCCATAGGGTAGAGCTTTGCGATGAATTGCTAGTGAGCAACTTACAACGTTGTGTCATTGGGCTAAACGGGACGCTGTTGTTATAACAACATGAACCAGCATATGGGAAATCAATTATGCAGCTTTGCGTCTATTTTCTTAGCTCGCCCTGCAACTGATTTTCTACTATCGCCACTCAACCTATTCAAATGTGGCAATAACCATCCTTTTAATTCTGAATCTGTTACTGCCCATTCACCGAGCGTTTCCATTGTGTTATTCAGAACAATCCAATCTGTAGCAGTTTCAAGATTTTGTTTAAGGATTTTTAGTGCGTTAGTGCGCTGTGTTTCCGACATGAAAATTGAAAGGGTCTGGAATAATTCTGCTATTGTCCATTGTGCTGAGGCTTGATGAATAGTTGATACTTCAGAAATTAGTTTGTCAATGTATGGTACGAGCCATTCAGGCTTTTCACGAGAAATTCTCTTGATAGCATTTGAAGTGCGCAGCCGAACAACTTCATCAGTACTGAAATAGCAATTGTATAAATCAGAAAGCTTGACTGGAGTTTCTAATACCAAATCGACAACTTCAATCGTTCTGCCCAATGAGTTAGGATGCCCCCCAGTGAGCATTTGTTCAAAGGATTCAAAGGATGTACTCATCATTACTGATTAAAGGGTTGTTCAACCATTCCTTTCCCTCAACTCGGCATAACGTCTCGCTTCACACGCCGCAGAAACCTTGAGCTCCTACAGATCAACTCTCGGCGGTTAGTATACATGGGATCTTGTTATGCCGTGCCTCTATCACGAACTCAACATACACTCGCTTCAGCAATTCGTTATATTCATCATATACGCCAATCCAATACCAATAAGTATGAACTGTCCCGGTTTCAACCATAAGTGGGACAATTCACTCTAATAGCTCACTAAAGACCAGAATTTTTCCGCTGCTACAACTAAGCCTGTTAGTTGTTGTTATCATTCAGCCTAGCTTCAGTGACAGCTTGAGTCTCCTGCCGTGGCAATGCTAAGGAGCTGTGAAAGCATACGGTCAAACCCCGCTGGTGGCTGCCTGTAGGTTTAGTAAGAGGACTGCCCCTAGCTGGGGAACCGCAACCACATGACTGGCAATCCCACGAATGGCGTTGTAGTAGGCAGGCGGTACAGCATAGGTGGCTGTGAGGGGTAGCTCAAGCAAAATGGGTGGTTGATCGACTGGAATGCCGACAAGGGTTGTATCCAGTGCTGCAATGACAAGAAACGGCGCTTCTATAGCGGTAAGTTGGTCTTGGGAGCGCGATCGACCAGTGGGAACGGCTGCCAACAGCGGGCGCAGATTCAGGATGGAAAGTGGCTGCTTCCCTAGATAAACCAACGTCTCTGACCCGACATCCCTGTTCAGCGCTGTTTGGTGAACCACTTGCAGCAAGGCCGTATGAGGGAGTGCCAACCAATGCCCGGCAATTTGAAAGGCGATCGCCTGACAAGAGTGTGGCTCCGTAGGCTGTGAAGCTGGCTGCTGAGACGACTGGGGTGGTGCAATGGTAAACATAAATAGCCTGTTGAAAAAGAATGTTTAGACGTGGAGTGATGTCAATGCTTGAGATTCCATTGCCCAATCCTCATAGGGGTAGATGGCTATTTGCCCTTATGACTTCACCAGAGTCGATGGGTTAATCAACGTCTCCAGAAGCGGCAAGAGTGCTTCAGCAGAGAACGGCTTATTCACAAACGCATTGGCTCCCAGATCTGTGGCGAACTGGCGATATTTTTCACCGCTACGAGAAGTCAACATAACGACAGGAATTGTCTGCAAGGTAGGCGTTTTTCGCAACTGACTGAGAAATTCAAAGCCATTCATGCGCGGCATTTCAACATCAGAAATAATCAGATGTACGTCAGGATCTTGCTGTAGGAATGTAAACGCTTCTAAGCCATCTCCTGCTTGAGAAACCCGATAGCCCTGCTCCTGTAGTGTTCTAGCAAGGCTATGACGCACCGTCAATGAATCTTCGATTAGCAGGATGTGGGTGCGTGAGGGGGGAGCCGTGACGAGCAGAGAGTGGAGCGTTGCGGGTGCTTTGGTCGGTTGCAATGCGCTGAGTGGAGCGATGTGAAACGCCTGGAGGATAACGGGATCAATCACCAGCGCCATTTGTCGATCGTTCAACAGGCTACAGCCATAGACATAGGGTGGAGGCGCGATCGCCGTTCCCAGGGGGCGAATCACCAGTTCTTGTTCACCCATCACCTGATCCACACGCAGTCCCCAAAGTCCCTCAGTGCCTTGCAGCAAAATGATGGGTGTACGTTGGGACGAGTCTTCAGCTAGCGTTTTTGAGCGCGGGATGTTGAGTAGTTGCGCTAAGGTGTGGACTGGCACCATCTGTTCCACGTCATCCGCTTGCCAGTGTAAGACCATCTGTTGTCCACTGGTTTGCATCAATTGATTGGGCTGGGATAAAATTACCTGCTGAATCACATTGATGGGTAAGGCATAGGTGATGCCGTGCTGCTGGCAGATCATGAGACGGGTGGTGGAGAACGACAGCGGTAGAGAGAGCGTAAAGGTCGTGCCGTGTCCAGGAGTGGAACTGACGTTAACAGTGCCTTTTAACGCCTGCATTTCCGATCGCACCATGTCTAAACCAACGCCCCGCCCCGATAAATCATTCACCTGAGCGGCAGTGGAAAAGCCCGATCGAAACAGAAAATCTGCTAACTGTGCAGAGGATAGGTCGGCTGCAACGTCCGGGGTTACTAGCCCGATCGCGATCGCTTTCTCAGCAACCCGCTGCCAGTCAATTCCCTGCCCATCGTCGCGAATTTCGATCAACGTGCGGTTGCCTTGATGATAGGCATGAATGTGAATTTGCCCCGTTTCTGGTTTGCCGCTGGCTTGCCGTAGTGCAGGGGCTTCGATACCGTGGTCAAAGGCATTTCGCACCAGGTGGAGCAGGGGATTGTAGAGTTTTTCGGCGATCGCCTTGTCAACCAGCACAGACATCCCACTCAGCGACATTGCCACAGGCTTGGAGTGAACCGTCGCCAACTGCTGGAGAACGCGCGACAGCCGATTGAGAGTTTCGCTTAGGGGCTGCATTCGAGCCGTTGTCAGGTCATCTTGAATGCTGGTGAGCAACCGTTTTTGCGTCTCTCTCGCCTGTCTCGCCTGCCGAATTTGGGTTTCCAGGCTCTCTCCCACGATTTCTAACTGCACCAGATCGTTGAGCGCCGCTTGCACCAACACATGAAAATCGGTATAGCGATCCATCTCTAGTGCATCGAAGTCGGTCATCCCATCCGAAAGCAGCGGTTGTGGGGAGGAACCGTTGGTCGCCAGGGTCAAATCTGACCAACTTTGCAAACTGCTGAGCGTCCGTTTATGTTTTTGCAGATGCAGCACCAGTTCTTGCACAGCAAGTCGAAACTGATCATCCTGCATTGTCTGCTGGTTCTGGTTGATCAATAGTTCCCCCGCCAGGTAATCTAACCGTTCGAGTTGCCCCAGATTGACGCGAACGACGGGGGTGGGAGAGGAGTCGGGTGTCGGGTGTCGGGTGTCGGGTGTCGGGTGTTGGGTGTCGGGTGTCGGGTATGACTGTTCAGAGTTGAAACGATCAGGCGGCGCAAGATTGGGTGGCGCAAGATCAGGCAGTGCAGGATAGGGCATGGACAGATCGAGCAGCGTCAGATCGGGCTGTGGCAGATCAGAAAGTGCAAGATCGGGCGCGGATAGATTAGGACGTGGAAGCTCAGATTGTGAGGGGGACAGTGGATGATCGGGCTGTAATGTAGACGGTGGTGTGAAGGGGGTGGGTTCTGTTGAGATACGATCGAAGAAGGCATCCAGGCTGTCGTTGGCGGAGGAGGATGAGAGAGAAGGCGTTGTGGGCGGCGCAATCGGAGAAGTAGGCGTGGGAATGGGGCGATCGGGGCAGTAGATTGGCTCTAGAGAGAAGAAATCTTTTAACCGTTGAAAAAACGTTTTCGGCTTTTTTTCTAGGGTCGGTGTCGCTGTCAAAGACCGCTCGGTGCGGTATCCGTGAGCAGCCTGATGAGATGGCTGATTGAATGGCTGGTGAGGCTCAGGGTAGTGTCCGTCGCTGTTGCGATCGACATTGGTCGGTGCTGTCACCGTTGCACGGACTTGAGCAAGCTGCTGAAGCGCGATCGCGGGTGAGCCGCCTTGGGTGCGATCGCCCGCTAGTACGGCCGCCTGTCCCTGACGAAAGTCTGCGATCGCCAGGGGTGCAATCTGTTGGATCTGATTGGGGTGGGCAGCAAGCGCGGCAAGTGTGGTTTGCGCGATCGCGCCAAAACCCGCCAATTGCAACGATTCTGCCAGACCCAGAAACACTTCCGCTTCAGCTTGTAGCTGCGCAGCAAGGGTCGTAAGCTGGGGCTGGGTTAGAGCCTGTTCGAGCGCTTGTAGCCGTTGCTCCACGCCACCCTCAAACATCGACTGCACCAGATCAAACCCCAGTTCGACGGAAGTTGGGATCGGCGTATCTTGATCAAACAAGTCGCCGAGCTTCGTTTGCAGTGCCGATAAGACGGTCGCCGATCGCCCCAGGATCTCTGCCTCATCCACACTGCCGCCTGTAAACTCGGCCATCAGCGGTAGCCGCAGACACTCATATGCCTGAAAGAGCAAGGCTTCTAGCTCAGCGTCGATCACCACCTTTGGGTTGTAGAGCGCCCGAAACACGTCTTCTAAGACATGGGCAACGGACTTCACCGTTTCTAGCTGCACGCTGGCAGCACTGCCCTTAAGGGTATGTGCCGCTCGCATGAGACTATGCACCCGTGCAGGCGTATGGTCTTGCTTTAGGTGGAATAATTCCTGCTCGATCGTTTGGAGCAGGTCGCTTGCCTCGGTGAGGAAGTTTGCATAGTCTTCCTGCTGGACGGTAGATGGAATGGACATGGTGAGACGTTCCAGAATGAGATCCGATCGTTCGTGTCTTTATAATTTGAACCGCTTCACGGTGGTTTGCAGTTCGCTGGCAGTAGTCAGGAGTTGATCGAACGAGGTGGCAATCTGTTTGGTGGTGGTAGAGGTTTCGTTGGCGATCGCCACCACCTCTGCCATTGTTTGCGTCACCAGTTGCGAATCCTGCGTCTGTGCCTGCGTTGCATGGGTAATGTGCTGCACCAGGCTGCTAATCTGTGCCGTTGAAGCCACGATCGCGGTCAAACTCTGGCGCGTCTCGTTCACCAAGGCTGTGCCGTTGACCACCTGTTGAATGCCCGTATCCATCGCCTGCGACACCATACTGGTTTCTGCCTGAATTTCCTGCACCAGTTTTTCAATCTCCGTGGTGGCTTCCGCCGACTGTCGCGCCAAGGAACGTACTTCATCCGCTACCACCGCAAAGCCTCGTCCTGCTTCGCCTGCACGGGTGGCTTCGATCGCCGCATTTAGTGCCAAAAGCTGAGTCTGGGTCGTGAAGCCTGAAATCAAGTTCACCACCTTAGAAATCTTTTGGGACGATTCGCTCAGTTGTTTGATTTTCTTGCTGGTTTCAGACACGGTTTGGCGGATGGTTTGAATCCCTTCCACCGTGCGGTTCATGGCAGCGTCGCCCTGTTGCACCGTTTGGTTTGCCTGCTGTACCGCCACTTCTACCTTCTGGGCACTGCTGGCGACCGCTTGTGTACTCTCCACCATTGTCCGAATCTGTGCCAGTGCTGCCGTCACCTGCTGCGACTCTTTTTGAGCGCCCTGGGATAGTTTGGTAATCTCACTGCTGTTGCTTTGAGAGGTGTCGCTGACTCGTGTGGCGGCATCTTGCACCTGCACCACGATTTTGCGGAGTGCCTGAAGCGTATTGTTGTAGGCATCGGCGATCGTGCCCATTTCATCTTCACTGAGCGGTGCCCGGACGGTTAGATCGCCTTCCAGCGCTGGGCGGACTGCCATCAAGAGTTGTACAGCCCGCTGTTGCAGCAATTCTTTCGAGGCTTTTTCACGGGCGACGGCTTCTGCCAATTGCTGTGACTGTGCCTGAAGCTGGCTGGCATATTCCGCCTGTTGAATCCCAATGCCAATCTGGTTGGCAACCTGTATGAGCAAGTTAACCTCACCGTCTTCCCAGACGCGAGAGGTACTGTTTTGAAATGCCGAGAGCAAGCCCCAGAGCTTGGTGCCCTGGAAAATCGAGACAACGGCACAGGCTTGCACCTGGTAGTATTCCAATGCCTCAACATGGCAATCCGTCATTGGTTTACGGGGAGCCTGAAGGTTTAAATGCCCGTTTTCCCAGATGGTTTCACCGCTGTGGATATCATCGACAACGAGCGGGACATTTTGGCGAAACCTGCCGCCTTGATGTTCGCCGATGTAGGGGTCTTCCCAGCCGCTGCCCGTGAGGTTGGGGTAGCCGCCTGTTACAGACTCGGCAATGAAGTCACCAAAGAAATCGGGGCGGAATTTGTAGATGGTCACACGCTCCACACTCAGCAGACTCCTGACTTCCTGCGTCGCCGCCTTAAAGATGGTGTCAATCTCCAGGGTGTTGCGAATCCGGTTGACGACGCGGGCAAGTGCCTGTTCGCGTTCAATCCCTCGTTGCAGTTGCAGTGCTTTCGCCTGTGATTCATGCACCGATTCTGCATGTTGCAAGGCAATGCCTAGCTGGTTGGCAATCTGCATCAGCAGTTGAACGTCTGCCTCGTCCCATTGGCGCGCGCCTGTGTTTTGGAAGGCAGAGAGCAAGCCCCAAAGCTGCTGTCCCTGAAAAATGGCAACGACGGCACAGGCTTCAACCTGGTAATATTGCAACGCCTCAATGTGGCAATCGGTCAGGGGCTTGCGGGGTATCTGGGGATGCATCCGTCCGCCTGACCAGTGGGTTTCACCAACCTGAATATCATCCACAATCAGCGGCTCGTTTTTGCGGAAGCGTCCGCCGCGATGTTCGCTGATGTAAGGATCTTCCCAGCCGCTGCCGACCAGACGAGGATAATTACCCACAACCGTTTCTTCAATGAAATCGCCAAAGAAGTCGGGACGGAATTTGTAAACGGTGACGCGCTCGACGTTGAGCAAGCGGCTCACTTCTTGCGTTGTCACCCTAAAGATATCTTGCAAATCGGTGGTGCTGCGAACTTTTTGGATCACACGATCGGTTGCCCTTTCGCGAGCCACCAATTTTTCCAGTTGGGTTTCCTTTGCCTCCACTTGCGCCACAAACTCCGCTTGCTGAAGCGCAATGCCAAGCTGGTTCGCAATTTGCATCAACACTTGAACGTCTGCCTCATCCCAGGCGCGAGTCTCTCTATTTTGGAACGCCGAGAGCAAACCCCAGAGATGCTGCCCCTGAAAGATGGCGACCACGGCGCAGGCTCTTACCTGGTAGTATTCCAGCGCCTCAATATGACAGTCGGTGAGGGGTTTGCGGGGTGCTTTAGCGTTTAGCCGTCCGCCCTCCCACTGGAGTTCACCGACCCGCACATCTTCGACGATCAGCGGTTCGTTGTTACGGAAGCGTCCGCCACGATGTTCGCTGATGTAAGGATCTTCCCAACCGCTACCGACTAGACGAGGGTAGTTGCCGGAAACCGTTTCTTCCACAAAATCGCCAAAAAAGTCGGGGCGAAATTTGTAAATGGTGACACGCTCTACGTCCAGCAGTCGGCTTACTTCCTGCGTCGTGACTCTAAAAATGGCCTGGATATCGATCGTACTGCGAATTTTTTGGATGACTTTGCTGGTTGCTTGTTCCCGTGCGGCAATCTGTTTCAGTTGCACTTTGAATTGAACGAACTGCAAAACCAGCGATAGTTTGGCACCAATATCCGTGAGCAGATAAATTTCTGGCTCTTGCCAAACGCGCGGTTGCCGACATTGCTGCACCACGAGCAAGCCCTGCACCTGATCGTTAATCACTAGCGGAATGGCGAGGCTGGCTAAGAGCTGAAAGCGTTCGAGCAGTTGGCGTTGATAGGCAAAGATGCGATCGGCATCAAGATGGCGCAGGCTCACAATTTGCCTCCGCCGATATTCGCGGGCATTTTCAGCCCCAAAGAGGAGTACTGGAAGTGCTTCGCCTTGCATGGGTGTCCAGCCAGAGGCAATCGATTCCGCCACCACTGTTCCTTTCGTCTCAGTGTCAAAGTTGAAGATGACCACGCGATCGACCTGGAGTTGATCGCGCATTTCGCTCACGATCATATGGAATAGATCATCCTGAGTTTCCGCCTGCTGCATCTGTTGGGCGATCGCCCCTAACCATTCCCGGTTGGCGGCAATTTGCTGCTGCGCTTTAGCCGTCAACTGTCCCTGAAACTGCTGCTGCACAAACTGCCCCAACTGATCGAGCAGCGGTGGCAATTTATCCAGTTGATTCAGATTTTCGGCAATCACCGAATTATTGGAGGTGCCCACTCTGGTCAGTTCAGTTTTGATAGCCGTTTGCGACTTCTCCACCTCTTTGCGAATCGCCTGAATTGCCACGATCGCCTTTTGCACGGCAACTTTCTCAGGCTGGCTAGAATCGGCAAACCCGTTGGACTGACCAGAGCGGTTGCCATTGTCGGCTGACCTGTACTCATGACCGCCATTCCCCAATCCGCCATTCCCCAGTCCGGTTGGGCTGCTGTTGCGATCGGTCGTAGGCTGGCTCCCGCTATGACCATTGCCATTGCCCGGTGCTGGAGCGAACGTGGTGGCAGCGTAGTGGCTGCTAAGTAACGATGGCTCTTCTGATGCATCGCCAAAGAGCGCAAACAAATCTTGGTTTGAGTGAGAAATGGTCACGGGTATTAACCTCTGAAAAGACGTAGAGTTGGCAGTGCGGTAACGGAAAACAGCAATGGCTTCGATCGGAATCAGTCCTGTAAGTGTTTTCTGGATGTCGGTAAGAGGGGTGCCATGCTGGAGCGATCAGCTGGGCAATGGCGGGGCGTAAGGGTAGTAACAAACCCAAACTGAAGGGGGTGGATGAGTGGAAGGGTGGATGAGTGGAAGGGTGGATGAGTGGAGGGGCCGTGGGGTGTTATCCGACGAGACTCTTACTAGGCGGCGTGAACCTGCAAGCGGCGATCGGCAAGCAACGCATTGGCATCCAAAACAGGACTGCTAGACCGCACCAAATAACCCTGGATAAACGGCAGCAGGGTGGCGGGAAACAAGTCCTTCGTTGGTGGCTGTAGCTGGGTGGGAGCGTGGCGTTCAATGTCGATCACCTGGGGTACAATGAGTCCCAGCGATTTGCTTTGCGCTTGAATGACGATCGCCATCCAGTGCCCCTGTGGGGCTGTGGCAGAGGGTGCGTGAAGGTGCGATCGCCCCACGGTGACGCCTTGAAACCCAAGCTGCAACCCCAGATCTACCAGCCACAGCATTTCGCCATGAAAATGACAGATCCCGATGACAAACGCTGGCATATCAGGCACCGTCAAAAGGCTCTGCGGCTGCACCTTCATCACCTGCCGAATGCTGGCAAGGGAGAGTAGCGCGGTTTCTGAAGCACTGAAGGAAAACCGGAGAAAGCGCAAGTCTGCTTCACTCTCATTCGTCGCTGAAAGGGGCTGCATCAACTCGGCTAAGGATGGCTTTGCCGTCTGACTCAGCCAGTCTTGAAGCGTGATCGGTGCAGCCAGCGATTGGGAAGCACGATCAGCGTCTTGTTTCGACAACGCTGTATGAGCTGGATTAACAGTATTAGCAGTGCTGCGGGGCGCGATCGCTTGTTCCTGACTCCAGACAAGCTCACGCGTATCAGCCTGTTGACAACTGATTTTCAACGTTTTGAGCGTAGGCACCTTCAACTTCAAAATGGTGCGATGGATCACTGTAGTCAATGGTTCTGGGGCAGGCGGACGGACGGCCTCCAGGCAAATGTGCAGCCGATTCCCTTCCCATTCCACTTGGGCGGTAATCTGCTGACGGCTGAGGTGGCGATTCATTAACGTGGCGATCGCCGTGGCATCTCCCTGATACGCCAGTTGCAGCAATTGGTCATGGGATTGATTGTGGCGATCGTCCGTTGAGAACGGCATCATACGGCTTGCCCCATCAAGCGACAGACTGTTTGCAGAAATTCCTGCTGGTTAACGGGTTTGGTGACATACGCATCCGCCCCCAGCATATTGCCCCACATCTTGTCTACGTCAGTATTTTTGGTGGAACATATGACGATCGGAATCTGCTTTGTGTCCTGATTTGCCTTCAGTTCGCGGCAGAGTTCAAAGCCGCTCTGTCCCGGTAAGATCACGTCTAGCACAATCAGGTCAGGTCTTTGTTTATGCAACCGCTCCTGAGCTTCTTCACCGCTTTTTGCACTGATGACGAGGAGACCTGCTTGTTGGAGATAGCGGGTTAACATTTCGGCTTCTGTCAAACTGTCTTCGATTAGTAGAACTGTGCTCATAAGGTCAGATGCTCATTGAAGGGTGTGGTCAGGACGTTGAACGCGGACAGATTACAGAGATCTGGAAACATTACTCATGCTTTGGTGAATGAGTAGGGCGGTGGTTTCGCCCATGTCGTAGCTCTCTTCCAGCGGCTCTGGTGGACTAGGATCGTCAGGCGGAACGGCAGTCGTCGGAGCGAGGGGCAAGTATTGATGGGCGATCGCCAGCACCTTTGCCGCATCTACAGGTTTTGCCAGAAAATCAGAAGCCCCAACAACCTTGGCACGCACCCGATCGACAATGCCGTCTTTGCCAGTCAGGATGACGATCGGAATCGTTTTGAAGATCGAAATGCGGCGAATTTGGGCACAGATTTCATAGCCACTTGCGATCGGCATCACGAGATCTAAGAAGATCAAACCGGGCTTCTTTTCTAACAGCAACGGCAGCGCGTGAACTGAATCTTCCACGCTGACATAGCGATAACCAGCAGGCTGAATAATGCGTTCCATTGCTTTACAAACCTGCGGACTATCATCAATACACACAACGAGAGGTGCATTCGGATTGGTAGTAACGACTGCTTTTGGCTGAGTGTTAAAGCCGCTGGGAGCTGAAAAATCTGGTACCTGGCTCAGCCCAATCAGATCCCGCTGAAAATGGGGCGCTAAAACGCGAGTGAGGCTGACTAACTCCTGCCCTGTTGTTCTAGCTAAATCCCGTAAGGTTGCATTGCCATGAATGAGCGTTTCTAACGTCTGGTAGGTTTTAGGCGAAACACATTGTTTCAACTCATCGGGTCGCTTAATCACAGGCACAGCATTCGGTGAATAATGGATCAAACCAGCGCTATACCATTGGGTTAAATCTTGCTGTACCTGCCCAAGAATCTGCTCTGCATTAAAGGGCGCAAGCGGATCGCTAAATTCTTCTTGCTTGTCATATATGTAGCCACTCTCGGTAATTTTCTCACCTACATAAAGCAGATCAAATAAAACTTCTAAAACAACGGCTTGAATGAGCGCGATCGCCTGCTCACGGCTAATATGCTGCCGCTTAAATAAGACCGAGAGCACCAAATATTCCCAGTAAAACGGAAATTCGTTTTCTCGTAAATGAATCGATTGGGGATGAATAGTCGGGCAAAATTGCTTGAGTAATCGATACCAACGGCGAAAGCGATGCTCACTACTTGCCGTCCAAATCAAACGACCGAGACGAAAGTAAAGGCTCCACTGTTTGCCATCAGCGGTGGAAAAATCCAATTTGCCACTGAAGTGAGTTTTAGCTGCCATTTGAAATTGGGCGACTAATTGGCTGTCGGAGATACCGTTTACTAATCTGGAGATGCTGTTACCATCATTTGCCATAAATTCCGCTGCCTTTAGGTAAAAATAAAATGCCTGATTTTTGTATAAAATATGTAGTTTATCTTGCAGCTAAGCAACGAGAACTTAACACCAATTCAAGCAGTTTTTGAAGAATCAAGTAAAAGCCTAAAATAGGCAGACTGCTAATCCAAGCAATGGTTAGATATGACAATTCAAGCGCTACCCAAGTTCTCTATATCCATGAGAGTTAACGACCTTATCCTCAGCAAATATTTCAGGATTAAGTGCATGTTTCATTCGATATAAATTTTTGTTTGTTATCGGTAATCTATCTTAGTGAATACCATTCTCTAAGTAAAAAGATTGCATTGCCAGCTTCCCTAAAACTGCAAATGCTTTAGCCTCTAGCTGCCACTACTCCCCTTAATCAAGTCTTTTTCGTCATCTCAAACCTAGTATTCCCACCGTAAGCAAGATTGAACATCTAGACAGCGGGCAGCAACTTGGGGTTGAGCAGTTTCAAGCCCGTCAGGCTGATTGACTGACACAACTCTTAAGGGGAGCATGTCACCTTTGTAGCGAGTAGAA
>NZ_JCACKR010000069.1:0-2765 GCF_059505485.1 Stenomitos rutilans | reverse complement strand
TATGGCGCGACAATTATTTAGACCGAATGACGATTACATTGCCCACCCCAGAGTTGCAAAGTAAGCAATCACTTTTTCATTTGTAAACCGGATCAGATCGCGTCGCTTCGTTCAGCAATAGTGATCAACCGCAAGTTTCAAAGCAAAGACACTAGGAGACGTCCCAACAGCAATTCGAGATGTCCTAGTGCCCGTAGCCATTAAATATCAACAGGTCCAACTGTACATGAACGCGAAGAGAAAGGGGCATTCCCAACAAATCGCGGCAGCCAAAGCGGGAATTTCAGCGCGCACGGCTCGTCGCATTGAAAGTGGTAGCCATCGACCGCAACGCGGACGACCGCGCGATTGGCAGACTCGTGCTGACCCACTCAATGGGCACTGGGAAACCGATTTGTTGCCGATGCTAGAACGGGAACCTCGGCTTGAACCCATCACGTTGTTTGAAACGCTCCAGGAGTTATATCCCGGACAGTATGATGACAAGCTGAGAACGGTGCAACGACGCGTGGAACGCTGGAAAGCCAAGCATGGCAAGCCGAAAGAAGTGATGTTCAAAATCCAACATGCACCGGGAGAACTGGGATTATCAGATTTCACGCATCTGAAGGGAGTGACTGTCACGGTCAAAGGGCAACCGTTTCAGCACCTTTTGTATCACTATCGGCTCGCGTTTAGTGGTTGGCAATACGTGCAGGTCATCCAGGGTGGCGAGAGCTTTGTGGGCTTATCCCAAGGTTTGCAGAATGCCTTGTTTGCCTGTGGGGGAGTGCCAGGGCAACATCGTACCGATAGTCTCAGTGCCGCCTATCGCAACACTGGCGGACGCAATCCCCAATTGACGCAGCTGTATGCCGCAATTTGTGACCACTACCGCGTGCAACCGACGCGAAACAATCCCGGTATTGCTCATGAAAATGGAAGTGTAGAAAGCTCACATGGCTACTTCAAACGCCGCTTGTGCCAAGCCCTGTACCGTCGAGGCAGCTTTGATTTTGAGAGTGCTGCTCACTATCAAGCGTTCATCGCAGCGGTGATTGGCAAGCTCAATGCCAAGTGCCAGCAGAAATTCGAGCTGGAACGTCCCACATTACAGAGCCTCCCCCGCTATCGCACGGCCGATTATGAAGTACTCAGCAGTCGGGTGAGTGCCCATAGCACCATCAGTGTGCGCTGCGTCCTTTACAGTGTCCCCTCTCGCTTAATTGGGCAGCAACTGACGCTCCATCTTTATCATGACCGGATTGTGGGGTTCGTGGGCACCACCCAAGTCGTCGAACTCCCTCGCATTCATGTGCATGGTAGTGCAGCGATTCGGCGCGCCCGTTGCATCAACTATTGTCATGTCGTCGAAAGCTTACGCCGCAAGCCGAGAGCCTTTCTCTATTGCCAGTGGCAACAGGACTTGCTGCCAGATTCAGACTGGCGTGAACTCTGGCAACAGATGAAACGCTGTACTGAGCCTGATACGGCTGCCCGTTGGATGGTTGAAGCACTTTACATTGCTGCCACTCAAAACCAAGAAGTAGCAGTGGCAAGTTATCTCAAAGCCGAATTAGCTGCTGGAACATTCACTCTGCATCGTCTCCAACACCAATGCAACCGGATGAAAACCTTACCTGTTCCTGATGTTGCCTCAGGGCAACATGAACTCTCGAGCTATGACCAACTCTTCCAGCAAGCTTCAACCTCCGTCGAGTCCGTATCAGAACCTGACGAGCGTGCTCAAACGGCTCAAACTGGGCCACTTCCTGTCCGACTGGCAAGCGATAGAACACCGAGCTACCCAGGAGAACTGGAGCTACGCTCACTTCCTCCTGGCACTGGCCGAAGGGGAAGCCAGCCGCCGCGACCAAGCCCGGATTGCCCGCGCGCTGTCAGAAGCGCCATGGCCCTCCGGCAAAGCCTGGTCTAACTTCGAGTTTTCCCATGTTCCCAGTCTCACTCCTGCGGTTGTGATGCAATTTGCCGAATCGGCAAACTGGTTGCAGAATGCCTCCAATATTTTGATCTTTGGGCCGAGTGGAACCGGGAAAACGCACGTCAGTGCTGCACTGGGGCGCTCAATGATAGAGTTAGGCAAGTGGGTGAAGTTCATGCCTGCCACCACTTTGGTGCAGCAACTTCAACAAGCCAAGCTGCAATTACAATTGCCCGCCATGCTGGTCAAACTCGATAAGTACGATCTGCTCATCATTGATGACTTAGGCTATGTCAAAAAGTCAGAGGCGGAAACCTCGGTGCTGTTTGAACTGATTGCCCATCGCTATGAGCGCAAAAGCCTGCTCATTACGGCAAATCAACCCTTTAGCCAGTGGGATAGCATCTTTACGGATTCGATGATGACCGTTGCTGCCATAGATCGCTTAGTCCATCACGCGACGATTATCGAACTGCAAGCCGAGAGCTTTCGCAAACAAGCTGCAATTTCACGCACTCAGGCCGTGTAAAGCAGCACCCGTAACCGGATCTCATGTTTACTTGACGCTCTGCTATTAATGCAGAAGTCCCTCGTAATAGCTGGATTTTAACGATTCAGTTGACTGCTTTTCGCTGCCTTTTGGCACCTGTACTATTCGGATTGAGTCCAACTTGAGTCCATGCCAGTAGTACAGCCATTTTTGTTGTCGTTTTTGACGGTCGCGAGCTACACCTGACGCTTCAAGCTGATGCGATCCGAGGTCATCCATTTGAAGGTCACTTTCGTAGTGAAAAGGAGGAGAAAATTGATGCTTGAAATCGGTCTATGTAATTGACATTTCACA
>NZ_JCACKR010000068.1:0-2827 GCF_059505485.1 Stenomitos rutilans | reverse complement strand
ACGCAGCTTCTTCCAGCTTAATTTGCTCTCGTTGAGGTAACAAAAGAGGGATTAGACGACAAATAGCGTGAGATTTGCTCAGGCGACAAATAGCGTGAGACGACCTAAGACCTTTCAAAATACTGTTCTAATGCCTATCCTGCCTAGCTTTTAGGCTCTAAACTTGCCCGACATTCAGCGTGAGACGAGCGACAAAAAGCGAAAGACGCGACAGTAACTCACCCCTGGTATTTCACGTCCTGCCAATTTTCCAGCCCTAAATACTTACGGGCGATCGCCTGCAAAACTTCATCCTTCTTGATCACGCCAGCATTGTGCCTTGTGCCAATCAGCAATCGGCTATGATGCTCCTCCAGTTCTCCAGCTCTCTCTTTTAATAGCTCCTGGATTGCAGGCTGATAGTTAGCCCCAAGCGCAGAAGCCAGACCTTTAATGGTGGGAATTGAGATTCTTAGTTGGGTATCAGAGGCTTCCTGACTGGTGTTCCACGAAACGAGCGCGTCAATAATTTGATTCAGTTTTTCAGTTGTTTCGGCTCGATTGCGCCGCACCACCGGCGTTTCTGGTTTGGGTGCAGTGGGCTGAGTTGGAGTCGGAGGCGGAACCGGAGTAGCGGCTACAGTATTTGAGGCAGCGGAAGTATGGGCAACAGTGGCATTGTTGGGAGAAGCCGATTGACTCGATTCCCCTAAAAACTTCTGGATGCCCCCAAGCCGCGATCGCGTCTCCTGTAATTCCCGCTTCAATTGGGTATTTTCACCCCGTAGGCGATTCAGTTCTTCAGTCGTGGTCTGTGCTGCCTGAAGGCGATCGCGTTCTGCCTGAAGCTGCTGGCAGGTTCGCTCTAAAGTGTCAATGCGATCAGTGAACCAGGTGAGGCTAGAGGTCAAGTCGCTCACTGTGCGAGTCTGCTGCTGTTGCTGTTGGGATTCCCCAGACTCAAACGCCTCAAGCAGCGAGTGAAACAGTTCAGCCGCCGATCCCGTGATCCCACGCTTTGCCATCATCTCAGTCATTCTGGCAAGGTCATCCGCGTGAAGTTCTGGGCGCTTGGTCTTGGTTTTCTCAGTTGGCTGGCTCACTGGAGTTTGCTCCTCTACTGGGGTTTGGGTTAATTCGGTTTGAGTCGGTTCGATCGGTTCAGTGCTGCTGGTAGGGTGTTCACGTAGTGGCTCTTGTGGAGCATCGCTCAAACTCTCCCAAATCTGTTCAAAGTCCTGGTCCTTTGTTGTGGTTGCCGTTCCGTTCATCGTTTGTCGTTCCCTTTGCGGTTGAGTTTTGCGGAAGGCTTCAATCGGTTGCAGTCCAGGCAGAAGCCCTAGCTTGATGCCCAAGCGCCCATCGCGGTTGCCGTCTTTAGCGCCGATTGCGTAATCGTCGTAGTTGGCACGGGCGCTGTAGTTCGGTAGCTTTTTCCCGTCTTTGGTGAGGGTGAAATGCCCTTGAATTTCAGCCTTGAAGCTGTGTTCTGGCACGTTTACCGGACAGAACCAATGCGCCGCGATTGTGGCGTAGACGGCTCGAAAAACGTGTGTGTAGAGGTTTTCTCGATCGCTTCTGGCAGGAACCAAAGGGCTAAAATGCTCCACGCACTTAGCCGCTACAGAGTCGCTGTAGCGTTGATTCACGGCTTGTTTTGCCATCTTGAGTGAAAGGCTATTGAGCTTCAGATCCTCGATGCGTAGCCCCTTCTGAAGTCGCTCAATTGCCTTCAGCACTACATCGGCGGGTGCGAGGGTAGGAATTTCGATCGTTAGTCCTTCTGTCCCTTGTTTTTTAGCCATTTCGCTAAAAGTGATGCTCCACAATGATTTAGAAGAGAAGCGCGATAGCAGAATCTCGCTGATCCGTCGTCCCAATAACACTGCCAACCCCGCTCCCACGTCAGACCATTCAGCACTATCAAGTAGGTCTGTAGCGCGGTCTACAAGAGTTTGCGCCTGGTTGCTAGTGAAGTAGCGTGTTTCGCGGTCAGCAAGTTTGCCTCGCTGGGCATCGTTAAGTTCTCGATACTCCTCAGCAGAAGGAGAAATGAGAGCGATTGCGGGATGTCCAGGGTCAAGCGTTTTGAGAGCTTGGCAAAGGTTAGAGCGATAGTTTTTCTGCTGGGCAGGTGTAGTGAGATTGCGAGAATCAAGCTCATCAGAAAAGTGCAGCGCAAACTGTTGAGCCGAAATAGCCTGATCCTTGAGTCGGGGTAAGTAAGCCTTGATGAAATTGCGTACCCAACCAGTTGCCCCATGAGAGGCAGCAAGTCCAAGCCAGTTATCAGGAAGAGTGTCCATAGCGTTATCCACCTATCTATATCTATAATATCTTAACCTTAGCGTTTTGCGGTATCTATCTTATCTAAATCAGCTAAAGATAGATAGAAATAACTAATAACCTAATTCCCGTGCATTTCAGCTATCTCAATACGATCGCTCGATAGCAGTACTTTCAGGTTGTCAAGTATCTTAGCGATAAGAATAGCCGATAAGATAAATCACTGATTTAATTTCCTTATCGTTCAAAGGTCGGAAAGTGCGATTCCCGCTAAGGAAGACGATGCAACTAATAAAACGCTCTGTGCAGCAAAGTCTCAAAATCCTCTGCTACATGGTCATTCCAGGCTTTCACTAGAATTGAGATCGCTCCTCTGATTCCCGATCCCAAACGCTTTCTTATCGTTAATGCCCTACAAACGATAAGTTATTCAAATAGACAGAAATTCCTTATCGCTAGGGAGGGGTTAACAGCTAAGGATAAAATTAGTATCCTATAGTAATTTTATCCTTAGCTGTTAACCCCTCCCTAGCGGTAAGGAATTTCTGTCTATTTGAATAAC
>NZ_JCACKR010000067.1:0-2874 GCF_059505485.1 Stenomitos rutilans | reverse complement strand
GCTAAAGGCGAGTATGCCGTTGAACGTTTTAGATTTAATTAAGTGGAACTACTTAAAGGGCAGAGTGCGATCATCGGGACTAAAAGCGATCGACGACACCCAATTGCTATGAGACTCTAACGTGGTCAGACATTGCCCCGATCGCACATCCCAGAGCCGCACCGTCTGGTCATCACCACTGCTCACAAGGGTTTGTCCATCAGGGCTAAAGTTAACCAACCAGACTTGATGGGTATGACCCTGAAATGTTTTCAGGCATTGTCGGGTCTGCACATCCCACAGTCGCACCGTTTTGTCTTCACTGCCCGTAGCCAGTATACGACCATCAGGACTAAACGCTACTGCCCACACTTTCGCCTTGTAGTCCAGTAGCGTTCCCAGACTGTCTCCTGTGTGAAGGTTCCAGAATGCCACCGTTTGATTGTCGCTCCCCGTCACTAACGTTTTACGATCGGGACTCAAAGCGGTGGACAAAACCCAGTTGATATGGGTGTTGATGGTTTGCACACATTGCCCAGACGGAATATTCCACAAGCGAATGGTGCGATCGTCTCCGCTACTAATCAACGTTTGCTTGTCTGGATGGAAGATGACGGTCAACACGCGATCGGTATGATCGTGCAACACTTGCAGACATTGTCTGGTTGCCACATGCCATAAGCGAATCGCGTGATCATGGCTACCGCTGGCTAACAGTTGCCCATCGGCACTAAACGCCAGTGATTGCACCCCGCTGGTATGTCCTCGCAAGGTTTGCAAACATTGCCCTGTGGACACATTCCAGAGCCGAATCGTTTGATCATGACTGCCACTTGCCATCAAGTTGCCATCGGGACTGAACGCGAGACATAGCACCCAGGCAGAGTGTCCTTCCAAGGTGGCTGTTTGCCGTTTATCTGCCAGTTGCCAGAGTTGAATGGTGCGATCAATCCCAGTTGCTAGGAGGTTGCCCTGCGGACTAAAAACAACGGCTAAAATATCGCCGCGCGTTTGTGTAAACACTGACTTGGTGAAATCTGCACCCGCAAAATTGACGTGATGCAACGGCACACCCTGCAAGTACACCTGCCAGAGCGTCAGGTTTGAAAAGTCATAGCCACTCAAATTGATATCTAACTGGCTGAACAGCTTGAGTAAGTTACCTGCGGCATAGCCCGATTGTGAGGAAGTTTGAGCTTTAAGTGTCGCTAATGTCTCATTCAGACACTGCTTTACGGCTGCTTGACTCCCCAGTTGCACCAGTAACTGAGCCAACAGTGGTTGGAGTAGCAGTCGCATCTGGGTCTGTCGCAGGTAGTCTTCAGTTTGGGCTTTGCTGAATGCATACTGATCGCACAGTGCCAATTCACCGCGCACCAACTCTTCACAGACCTGTGTGATTAACCGTTCCGTTACATATTCCATCACTACAGGCTGTTGGGTGAATAACTTCCTCTCAGCAAGTGCTACTTTTTCCACCAGGGATCGCTGTTGCAGTGATTCCATCGCTTCCAAGAGTGTCCGTGGCGCGATCGCAGGCACAATATCTTGTGCCAATGCCGCCAGTGAGACACCTTCCCGGTTGATGGCGAGCCAATACATCACCTGCTGTTCAGTAGCTGACAGCCGGTCAAACTGTTGGGCTAAAAGGTCGGCGATGTCGCCGAACACGATCGTGCTTTGCTCCAAAAAGGCGGCAATATCACCCTCAAACAGTTCCTGAATGGTGGTGGCAACAATCTTGAGTGCCAATGGATTGCCGCTGTAGTGTTCTATGAGCGATCGTCCTGCTGAGTCTGTCAGGGTAAAGCCCTTCTCAGCCATCAACTTGTGCCCGTCTGCCTCAGGTAAGCCAGCTAACCGGAGCGAGCGGATGGGTAGATCGCTGCCTGCTTTGCTTCCTAACCCTCGTGGCGGTTCGCGACTGGTCAACACCAGGCAACTTTGATGGCGTGTCTGTCCAATGCTTTCCAGCAGTGGTGCGTAGCCTTCATAGCCTTCTCGATAGGCACCAGCACGCTCATCTGCGCTCAAAATAGATTCAACATTATCCAATACCAATAAACAGCGTGAATGCCGCAAGTAGTCCAGCAGCGTATTGATTCTGCCACTGAAGCTCTCTGGCAGGTCACGCTGTCTTTGACGAGACAGCACGCTTAACCAGTCTGTCAGCAGCTCTTGTACTGGCGGCGCATTACGGAGCGATCGCCATATCACAAATTCAAACTCATTCTGGAGCTGCTCTGCTAACTTGACTGACAGGGCTGTTTTACCAACTCCACCCATTCCAATCAATACGATTAGACGGCAATAGTCACGGACAACCCACTGTTTTAAGGTGGAAAGCTCTTGATCGCGTCCATAAAATAGGGAGACATCAAGGGCTTCACCCCAGTCTTGGTAGTTATTAACGGTTTGAAGCTTGATTGGAGGGACGTTGATCGAGCTGCCTTGCTTTGAGAGGACTATTTGATCGGTTACTTCGTCTCTTGGAGACTGCTTGATTGCACTCTCAACCCGTTCCTTCATCGCAAACTCTGCGATCGCTTCCACATCCAAAGATAACTTTTCGCTCAGTTCTACAAACGTTGCCCGATCAACGGGTCTGCCCGTCAAAAAATTGCTAATGGTCGCAAGTGACATCCCAACCTCTTCAGCCAATACCCGTTGGTTGGAGAAGCCATTACGCTTGACGGCTAGCTTTGCCTTTTCGATATACTCTCGACGCACCCTGAGTGATCTGGACATAGCTGCCCCTTTAAAGGCTGACCAAATTCTACTCAAGATCAAATCCGAAGCACAAGTCAGGTTAAGTCAGAACAAAGTAGGCGTGAACTCAGTTACAGCGGTTTTCAAATGAATAAGCCACAGTGAGCGAACCAACCGAGTGCATCC
>NZ_JCACKR010000066.1:0-2906 GCF_059505485.1 Stenomitos rutilans | reverse complement strand
AAAGTTAGCTACCCGAATCAGGGACAGAGCCGAACCATCGTTTTGAGTAAACGAGCGGTACAGGTTTTACTGTGTCAATTTTAGGGGCAATTTGCTCAAAGGTGCAAGCACTTTGGCAAATACCCCTCGCTGCGGCATGGCGTTCTGTCCCCCAACACCTCATTTATCAGGGATTAGAACCATGTCAAAGACATTTACGCCAACACGGCGCGGCAATCCTTGCCAGATGTGCGGCGATAGCAGCGGCAAATGCCGGGAAATAGGCCGCACGTTGCTGTGCATGACGTTTACCGATGCACTCGTCACCATTCCCGGCTTCAAATTCATCGGTCGTACTAAAGACGATCTATGGGGCAAGTGGATGGATGATGATGGTCAAAACTGGAGTGCGGCTCAACGCGAGCAGTGGCGACGCGATTGGCAACAGCTTGAAGCACAACGACAACGAGAAGAAGCGCGCCATCACGCAGAGTCCATGTCTGCCGAGGACCGAGACCGTTACTATCGGCGCTTACTGGCGATGGTCGATCTACATCCTCTAGATCGCCTTGACTTGCGCCGACGCGGCTTTACCGACGCACAAATCGCCGCCGGTGGGTTTAAGTCGGTAGAGCCGTGGCAAAAGCTAGAGCCAGCGTTACCGCACAATTTACCCGGCGTGACGCTCGACGGACGCTCGCTCAATGTGGCTTCTGCTGGCTACCTCTGTCCCATCTACGATGTCGCCGGACGGGTGGTCGGTTTGCAGTTGCGTTTGCGTAATGGCGCGACTGGGGGGCGCTACCGCTGGGTCTCCTCAAAGACCAAGAAGCGGGAGCACGGTCCCACTCCCCATCTGCCCAATGCGGAGCTGCCACTAGCAGTCCATCGCCCGACCCAAGTGCAGCGAGCTGCGATCGCACTGGTAGAGGGCGTTGGTGCCAAACCGCTCCTCCTGTGTCAGCGCCGGGGACAAGTGACGCTTGGGGCGGCTGGTGGGCAGTTTGCCAGCAGTCCTCAAACCCTGCAGCACTCGCTGGACGTGCTCGCGGCTGAGTTGGGCACCAAGGAGATTGAGTTCTATCCCGATGCCGGAGCGGTCACAAATCGGCAGGTGATGCGGCAATATCGCTCCACCTGGGAACTCTTGCAGCAGTGGGGTTACTCGATTCGGGTTGCCTGGTGGGGTCAGGTGACCAAGGCAGGCTTGGATATTGATGAACTGGATGATTTCAGTGTGATTGAGTGGCTTACGACAGCCCAACTGGAGGCCATTGCCCGTCCTCACCTTGACTGGCTGGGACAGATCCAGCGACGGCTGCAACGAGTGTGCAAACCCCGTATGGCGGCCGTTGCTTTGCGGCGGGTCTTAGACGAACCAGAGCCAACGGTGCTTACCTACGCGGCTGGTGATCGGCTGACCACTTGGCAGCAAGCGGTCGGACAGGGCTATCGCTGTATTTTGGATCAGTCAGCAACGGGCACAGGCAAGAGCTTTGATGCGGGTCTGGTCGAACCAGCGCTGCTGACGGCACAGCAACTGCTGTATGTCTCAGACCAGCATCGTAACCCCACGGTGGAGACACTGACGCAGGCGCAGGACTGGACTGATCTGGAAGCCCGTCATGCTGGCTTACAGCAAGAAACAACGCCAGGGGGAAGCAGCCGCTGGAAACGAGTCGCTAGTGGTGAAACACCGAGTGTCCCCGCTAACTGCACCCGGACTCGGGTCATCAGCGCCTTACGTGCGAAGCAGGTGCAAGGATCGGATACGGCATCCTTGATTTGTGGCACCTGCCCCTTGCGCGAAGCCTGTACCCATGCCACCGGATCAGGTTATGGCTTCTTGAACCAACGTCACTCTGGGCTGTCCGCCCCTAAGCTACGTGCGCATCCAGATAGTTTGCCCAACCCGATGGATTATGACTATGACGCAGTGACCTTGCTCTGGGATGAACCGGGGCAGAGCTTCGTCACCAAGCGGGATGTGCACGTGACGCTGACTGACCTGGAGCAAACGATCGCGACCCTTCTACCTCATCTTGAGTTATTCGCGTCGGTGCAGCCGCTGCTGGCGACTTTACTGCCGTACCTGAACGGTCAGCAGACGCTTGGGCGCTTTGGGCTGAATCATCTTGAAGTAGTGTCACTCTTAGAGTTGCCTTCGGTCAGTTTAGAGGCACTCGAGCAGGTCTTGCAGCCAGATCTGGCGTTTCTCAATACCACTGAAGCGTATGGAGTTGAGTTAGCCGATTTACCGGCGCACCTGCGCAAACGCTTTTCAGAACGGGACTCGGAGATGGCGGATCAGGCTCAACAGCGGGTGATAAAGCAGTGGTTACCGGCGCTGTTACGAATACTTGGGGGGCAATGTGCCAGTGCCGTGCGGTTAGAGTCAGGTCGTTTGACGCTCTCCCTCGCCGAGACGCGGCACCAGGCGATCGCGCAGGCAGCCAGCACTGTGATTTTCCTGGATGCTACCTTGAGCCGTCAGGATTTGGCCCTGAAGTTGCACTGTCAACCAGAGGAGATTTTTATCTGTCGGCAGCAGGTGCCAGCGCCTACGAACTTGGCTGTGACGCAAGTAGTCGACCTGGGTCGTCTGGGCATGCAGCGAGGGGCAGACCAACAGCGACGGGTCAAGGCCCTTGTGTCCCACTACCAGGCGACCGATCCCCAGACGAAGGTGATTGATTTTAAGCAGTTTGCGGAGGCAAGCATGGGTGCCTGGTGGCGTGATAGTCGCGGGGTGAATGACTTTATGACCACAACGACGCTCGTGCTGGTAGGGACTCCGTGCCGTAATGTCGCCGACCTGCTGGCTGAGTTTGCCGTCTTGACGGGTGTCACCGATGCAGCAGACGAGCGCTTTCAAGCGTTTGTGGCACGCACCATTCAAGCGGATATCCAGCAGGCGATCGGGCGGC